>JBNLCD010000019.1:0-23990 GCA_050303635.1 Anaerolineae bacterium | reverse complement strand
GGATTTCACGAGCGGCTTTGAATAGCTTTTTACCGTTGCAGTCACTACCTGTGCAAAAAAGAAGATGGCGGCTGTAGTTTTTCATGATCGTTATCAGAATGCTCCGAATAGAATTCAACACAGTTTATTTAGATGGATAGTAGCAAGTAAAGAGAGACGTGTCTATTGAAGGGGTTAATCCTATTATTCACAGGGGGTAAAGGATAAAAGTTAACCATAGGCAAAACTATTTCAAAGAGCAGTTAAATAGTGAGGGCTGGTATCATGGCTAGAATCAGCCTATGGTTTGAAAAGGTCAATGCTACTAACATTTGACCGTGATTGAAAATTAATGAGGTGAGGGCATGAGTAATTGGTTGACATTGGACACCACAGGTTAAAACCCGTGGCTATGATAAAAACCAAGTACGCTGAAGCGCACTAGAAATTAACTTGATGTGTCAATAATCTATATTTTTATCTCAGGTGGAGCCTCGATTTATTAGAGCTATCAATCTCACCTCTTGTATAGAAAGCAAAAACGGTGATGCCATTTCTGACATCACCGCCTTTTTACTTACTTATTGCGAAATTTAACGGTTATTCCTCGGAGGCGGGTTCAATGGTAAAGAGCATGCCATCGCCGCGTCCGTAGACTTCGGGGAAGTAAAATTCTTGACCCGTTGTCGGAATCACGTTGTATTCACCAGCGAGACCTAATCGAATGGTGTAAGTATAGGTGTAAGTGCCGCGCGGGAGATAGGTGCTATACATCACCACCTTCTCGTCGCGGAATTCGGTGCGGGAGAACCACCACCAACCCCAGCCACGGCTGAGCGGGTCAGCGCGATCAAGGCTAGGTCGTTGACCTAATTGGCTCGTGGTGAGCAAGTTCGGATCAACCGCTTCAGCACCCGCCGGAATAGGATCTTCGACAACTACATAGTGCAGGTTACGCGGGGCCACAATTGTCACTTCCACACGAACTTGTTGGCCGACTTCGGCACTATCAATCGGGGTACGGGTTTCATCATCAACCAGATAGTATTTACGGTCAACGATGATACCACGCGATTGCGCTTCGACTTCAGGCACCTTGAGATAGGAATTCATGTGCGCCGTGTAATAGAGATTACCGGGGCCATCCGTCTTGGAAATGATGAGGCGATTGGCTTCATCAATCAGCAAGTTGCCGATTTCAACGCGCAATTGCTCATTTTCCTTGACGTTGCCCGCGTTCGCCGTATTATCCTCAAATTCGAGCACATCACCGTTTAACCGGACATTGAATTCATAATCGGCATCCAGTTCACCCGTAGCCACCATCCAATCGGTGAGCGCCATGACAGCCCATGCGGTTTCTTGGGTCGTTTCCCACGCATCGGCGGTGCGGGCAACCATCATCCAGCGGACGACATTCGCGAGAAGCGGTGTTGATTCGCCAGATTTGATCATGGCCATCAAGATGAGCGCGGTGGTGCGGGTATTGGTTGTCCAGTTGTAATAATCAGGACGATCATCCCAGTGGGCACCCGTCGCGCTCAGAACTGCCGCGTTGGTAAAGTCGCTCATGAGGACTTCGATGCGGCTATCGTTTGGATCAATTAGCATCATGGTCATGGCCAGATAAGCTTTAGCATCTAAATTCAGAATTTCGCGCTTGTCATAAACCACGGTGGCAAAGGATGCATTCGGTTCACCGGCGCGGGTCATGGCATAGAGCACGAAGGCGCGACGGTTAAGAACCCATGATGTATCGGTTACGCGGGCGTCGCCACTGGTTTCAATTAGCCAACGACGCAAGAAGGTTCGCGCGTCACTAATGACCTTCGGTTCAACCGGGAAGCCACTATCACGGGCTTCAACCAAACCGATAAGTGCATAAGACGTCGTTAATGGATTTGATGGATCAGTCGGGAACCAACCCCAACCACCATCCACTTTTTGTTGACTGTAGAGACGTTGGAGGCCGAAATTTACCTGAGTTTGGAGTTCGGCTTCAAGTTCAGGGTTGGATTGGCCAAGCGTATTGAGCGCACGTATGGTCATGACATTCGGCAAGAAACGGCTCACCGTTTGTTCAATACATTGATGTGGATAGTTCTTAAGATAATCTAAACCATCGAGCATTGGTCCGGCGAGAGAACGATCAATTTCGATTTGTAAATCACCGCGACTATCGTCAATCAAATGGGGCGGCAAGGCAATCACTTCGGTGTAACTGGAAGCTGTCTCCGCTTCGAGAACGCCTGCGGTACCAACAGTTTCTTTGACAGTAAAGCGATAGACGGGCAATACACGGTCATCGCCTTGACCCACAGCGGGTTTACTTGCATCTTGCAGAGTTTGATCAGCGTTGATAGCGGCAAAGGTCACATCGACAAATGGCACGTCGAGGATTTCAACTTGCCAATCGACGCGGACACGTCCTTTAGCCGGAATGGTCACTTGCTGGCTCAGCGGAGTTTCGTCGGAGACAAGGAAGCCCGTGCCTTCCATAAGGACATCCACAACTTGATCTTCGCTGGTGTTGTTATTTATCACTGTGCCAAGATTGAGTTTGTCGCCCACTACCATAAAGCGAGGTGTGACCGGACGAATAATCAATGGCTTGGTGCTGAGGAAGTCAGTAGTGGTTTGACCAACTAACATTTGACGATCTACGCCATCGGTGACCCCGCGCGCATCAATGCGCCAGGTGGTCAAGTTATCGGGCAAGGTCACTGTCACCGTGGCAGTCCCGTTTTCATCAGTCACAATGGTGGGGTCCCAGAGCGGGGTATCGACGAATTCTTGGCGAACCTCGAAAATACCGAGTTCATTACCGCCACCGCCACCACCTTTGATGGTATCGATGATTTCTTGGGTAACTTGATCTGCTGAAACTGACAATGGGCTCGCCGTGCGGACACTTAAACCTTGTTGGCCGTAGAAATGACCCATCAAGGTGCCTGAATTCGCCGGGGCAATGCTCAACACAGAAAGATCGGTTACACCCACGCCCACTTCAGCGCTGACCGGATTACCGTCGAAATCGGTGGTGGAAACGGTTAATTCAACTTCATCACCGGGGCCAGCAAATTCATTTTCACCGAGATTAGCGGCCACATCGATATTGAGATTAAGTCGTTCCGTATCGACGCCGAGTTGAATGAGCCCATAGCGATATTGGGTGAAGGGGCTGTTTTCGTCGAGCCCTTTCACCAAGACCACGGAAACATAGATATTCGGCGCATGGGCATCGGTAATCGGCAGATTATAGACATAGGAATTGGTGTCCATGCGGACAACTTCCGTTTCCAGAATATCACCACGTTCGACGCTGACGAGGGCCCATGTTTCGCCCTGGAAGGGACTGGCAATCAAGATTTCGGCGGTATCACCAACACTATAACTGTCGGAATCGGAAATGAGATCAATGGTATTGCTGTTTTGTTGACGCCATGCGACATAATTGGAGCCGCTGACCCACATAAACGCGCTACTATTAACCACATTGCCATCCACATCACGGGTAACACCATAAATCTTGTAAGCACCCCCTTCAGGCGGGGTAAAGAGAATATCGGCTTTACCATCTTCACCGGTGGTAACGGTGCCGTCTTCGATTTCAATTTCTTCAACTTCCCACTTCCAAACCGTGCGGCCTTGCGGGTCTTTTTCTTGAACGCTGGACCATTCGCGGCGGACAATACGGTAATCAACGACTTGTTCAGCGACAACTTCGCTGTCCCAGTCAACTGAGATAACGCGGAAAGAGGTTTCTTCGCCGGCTTGCGAAACATATTTTTCAGGGGCGAGACCAACATAGACATTGCCTTGGTGAATAATCACTTCAGCGCGTCCGGCCACTGCTTGATCGGTTTCATCGATGACAATCGCTTCAATGGTATAGACTTGGCTTTGCGTCTTTTCGCCTAAATCGGTGGGTAATTCGATAAAGAATTTACCTTGATCGTCGGTGACACTTTCACCTTCAGCGATTTGTTCGCCAGAGGAGCCATAATATTCACGTGGACCTTCATCATAATTGAAATCAATGAAGTTATAGCGACCCGGACCATCGTAGCGGAAGTAGTAGTTATCGCCTAAAACATTCCAGACCAACCGTGCATTGGAGACAGGTGCGCCAAAGAAGTAACGACTATCGACTTCAACGAGGAGATCTTCGCCTTGAACCACGCCATCTTCAGTCGGGGTAACGGTAACTTGGAATTCAGGGGCGCGATATTCAGCGACATTGAACCCAAGACTGGCTTCTTCAGAATAGCCTTCACCATCAGGTACTGCAATGGTAATGCGATAGTAACCGAGGGCGGCATCAATATCTAAATCGAATGAATCATTGAAAGTGCCGTAGGGAGTTAAGCCGACGAGCTCTTCGTAAACGACTTGGCGCTCGGAATCATAAACCGTGACCAAGACTTCATTTACATCCATCAAGGTATAGGTCACATCGTCTTGAGCACGAAGGACACCCCGGAAGTAAACGGGTTGATCAGGGCGGTAAATGGGGCGATCGGTGTAGAGGTAGACCGTATCATTGTCCGGATTGTAATCAGCACTGAGATTAAATTGCCATGGGTCAAGACCTCGGCTTAAATCAGTCGCCACAAACCCAAACTTACCGTCGATGTCTACAACCGCATAAATTGTTGTGTATAAAGAATCCAGTTTCGGTATGCTGACCTGAGCCAGACCGTTTTCGTCGGTAAAGGCGGTGGCAATTTCTCCGAAATTCTCGCTGTAGAAGGTGACTTCCATATTCGCTTCGGGCGCCCCAGATTCCATATCGGTGACCCATGCCACGGCTTGCTTATTACTGAATTTCATAGTGACATTGGTGGTCGCCACAATCATGATATGACGCAAGGGATTCCAACCACGGGCGTTTGTTTCCGGAGTAGTTGCATGAATGTAATACGCACCCGGTGGCAATGGCGGTAATTCCATCGTTTCAATATCGGGTACTTCACCAACAGGGTCGAGGTAATAGCTATTTAAATCACCTTCAGCCATCCAACCTAAGACATCATCGGCGGTGTGATAAATTTGCCACCACCAATAACCATCGCCGCAGATTGGGCCACTACGGATTGAAATTTCGGTACCCGGATCATATTCGGTAACGATATCACCTGTTAGATTCGGCTCAGCGCGAACCCGTAACGGTGATGGATCATCATCGCTTACCACGGCGTTGATACCGGGTATCAAACGAGGTTCAGCCGCACCAACGCAATTGATATTCTCGACACCACTGTCACCAAATTCAGAAATGGTCAACAGTTCATAACGCATCACATTTTCAGGAGCGCTGACGGGAACTGTCCAATCTCGCATCACTTGGTCAGGTGTTGGGGTATAGTCATCAAAAAATCGGTATCCATTCGGACCTGTTATGCGCGCCAATTGACGAAGCGAAATGCTATTCAGATGTAAGTTGATCTGACTGACATTGCGATGGGTAGCAAAGAGTTGGGTGCTGGGATTATATGCATTATAAACGCCAACGCGCCCCGGTGTTTGGAGAGTCAAATCGGGTGAATACGGATCGGTCGTGTACCTGACGACCAATTGTTCATCGATCGTATTGCCGTACGGATCCATGATACCGGGCGCAATCGTAATGGTATAGGTTGTGCTGGGTTCGGTATCAAAGAGTAGACTAAACCGATTGTCGTATTCGTAGTAGTAGGTTTCAAACTCACGCCACGGAGCGGGTTCAATCGTTACCTTATCAGCCACTGTTTCCGGATCGATAGGGGCGCTGAAGTAAATACGGAACCCACCATAGGGATTGGCATTGGCTTCACCATTGCTTGGATTGGTGCTGAGAATTTCAGGATAGGGAACGGTCACAAATTCTTCAGACCGCGTTTCCCGAATATTGGCACCCGTTTCACTCTTTACCGTGGCACTATCGACAAAGAATTGATAGAAGGAATCGAGCGTTAATAAATCAACAGGCGTCGCCGTTACGGAACGCGTGGTTTCGGACCATTCGAATTCAAGAGCAACATCGTTGCCCAAATTGTCGATTAGACGAATACCGTCTTGGGTGGTCGTATCCATGCGTTGCGTAAAGCTAACGGTAAAGGTTGGGTCGAGCGGGACGGTATTGTTTTTAGGACTAATGCGAATTGATTCTATTTCGGGAGGCGCGGTGGTAAAACTAAATGAGTAGTCATCTTCTAAAATAGCGCCATCAACCGCCGCAAGGCCACTGTTCACGGTAACGGTATAATCTACACCACCTTGGAGACCTGCTTCAGGTCGGAAAATAAAGATGGAGGTGTTTAACCATTCGCCCGTGCCTGCAACAGCCGGTTCGATAGTCAGCGGGTTCGGCAATTCATCGAGTTGTTCTAAACTGACCAACGGCACAACGGGACGATTGAAGATCACGGTAATTGTGGCATCGGCCTCAATTTCGCGGGTATCATCCGCGGGAATTACATCCGCAACTTCCAAATAACCAATGGTATTGAGGGTCAGCTTATAGGGCTCAGCCATGACCAGACCATCTGCATCAGCGGCATTTATGGTAAACGTGTAAGCTGTATCACGTTCATAGTTACTGGTAGGGGTGTAAACGAGAGTGCGATTATCTTCCCATGCGAGGGTGCCAAGACTGGCTTGAGCGGGTTCAACAATAACAGCCGTTGAGCCGAGATCAGTATTCATGGGACGATCAAAAATAAAACTAACCGTGCTATCTAGTCCTAACTCTTCACCGGCAAGTGGTGTGGTTTCGATGATGCGTGGAGGCGCAACATCACTTCCATCTTGGGCGAGAGTCATGGGAACAATGATTAATAGCGACGCGAATATCAAGAAAAATGATAATTTACGACGCGAAAGTTGCGGCATATCTATCTCCCTTATAACCCAATAAATTTCAATTTACATACACTTTTATTGTAATGCACCGCTCGTTTTCCCGAAAGCAAGACACACCACGCCAGCCCTACGTTTAGCATTTATTATCCCTATTGCAACCCATCGTTTTGATTATGCCTCGACAGCTAGCGGAGATTTATGTTATTCTAGCCGTCAGGTAGTTTTGGGATGCCTATACCCACCAAAGACGATGTCACCCAATTGCAGAAAATCTGTTCACACATTCATAGATCTTTTTCAGGCCTTAACAGTGGGTTAGTGGGCATTATCATGAAGGAGAAATCTATGGGTAAATTCCCTCACTCAGAACTTGAAGAATATAAAACTCAAGCTTCTATTTTGTATAAGCAACTCCATTCATCAGATAACCAAATTGCTTCACAAGCGGCCCAACGTTTTCAACAATTATCCGCTTTGTGCGATGCGTCTATTGGAGACATTCAGCAAGCCACGCAGATTAAGCTTAAGCATGCCCTGCATGTGATTGCTTATGAACATCATTTTGGTTCATGGGCAGAGTTTAAACACCATCTCGAAAAACGCAAGCAATTACGGGCCCAGCGCTATAAGGATTTTTATACGTTGCTGTATCCCCAGCGGTGTGCGGGTTATATTCTTGAATGGCATGCAGACTACCTGATTGCCCAGCAAGCGTTAGGGCGTGATGGCGGTTATTTGCTCCCCTATAAAAACCAGTTTTTCATTTGTCAGGCCAACTATATTGAGGAGTTGGGTTTGGACCCAGATGACCCCGATTGGGAGGCGATTGGCTACAACTGGGTGCAACCTGCCAATTACGCGGCATGGCAACGACTTGAAACGAAGCTAAACGCTATTGCAAAAGATAAATCGGCAGTTTAGTTACACATTCTAGACGGGAATTTAGCCCCCGTTCAATGTTCCAGCTATATAAGCATACAAATCACATAAGGAGAAATCGTGTGATGCAAGATTCATTGAAATTAATTTTGCAAGCATTTATCAATGACGTTTGGAATACGGGCGATTTTAGCCTATTAGATCAATATCTCAGCCCGGCATATACGGTCAAACATGATCCCGGCGATCTATGGGAAAAACAAACGCTCGACCACAAAACCTATATTGAACGCGTGATGTATTCGCGGAACGCTTTTCCTGATCTGAAATTTGATATTCAGCAAATGATTTCAGAAGATCAGTATGTAGTCGCATTTTGGATTATGTCAGGTACGCATGAAGGCGATTTACATAATCTACAAGCGACGCACAAACCGTTTGCGATTACGGGCATGACAATTTATGAGTTCGATGCAGATAACAAAATATGCAGTCATACCCAAGCGTATGATCGTCTGGGATTTATCGGACAAATGGGAATTTTAGGCTAAGGTTCCCACTCTTACCTCTCCAAGAATTGAAAATAATGCCCTATATTTGTTTCGGCCATAACAAGTTTAGGGCTTATTCATAATGTTTCTACACATTTATCCAACGGAAAGGCGTTGATAAGAACATCATTCCCCTGCGCTAAGCCAACCCTCCCCACATGTCGCCTATACTTAATCATAAATAGGCATTCATATTGTTAGATTTCTAGGGAGGCTTATTATGATAAAGCGCTTAAGTTTATTGTTTCTGGTAATAAATATCCTGCTGGGTGGGCTGATATTTCAATCTGTCCACGCCGACGATCCACCCCCGCACGCCACCGTTGTTGTGTCTGAACTCAATGTGCGGAGTGAGCCCGCCATTGATGGCAATATTCTTGGTCAATTTACAAATGGCACACGCCTCGATGTTTTAGGCAAAGAAGATATTTGGGGGCGGAGTTATCAATGGGTTTACGTGACGGACCAAGTAATAACGGGTTGGGTCACGTTTGAGTATATTCAGATGGATGACCCGTATGCCTTTAAAGAACTCCCCATTTTAATGAACCGTTCCACCATCCCAGAATTACCCATTACAGGCCATACGAATGCCGCGAGTTTAAATCTGCGCGCTGAGCCCTACTCTAACGCTGAAATCGTTACGACACTCCCTAATAATACGTCGTTGACCATCATTGGTCATGATGATATTTATCGAAATGGCGGTACATGGCTAGAAGTGGTTGTCAATGATGGCAGTGGGTTACAAGGTTGGGTATCGTGCTCGTACGTCGCGCTCGACGGTATTCGTAATTACAGTCGCCGCAGTGCCTGTTTTTCGGTTGCTCAGGTTCCGTCCACGGCAACTGATATTCGCACCCCTGACTCACCCATTGTTCCCTCTGGTGTAACGATGGCAACATGGCAATATGAGCTCAATCGTGATTGGAACACGTTAAAAGTACGGAGTCTGCCGAATGTAGATGCGGAAACACTCGCTGAAATTCCGCGCGCGGGTCTGATGGCCGTCTATGGCACCAACACCCTGATTCGGCGTAATCCTGAGTACAGTTATTGGGTCAAGTATTTCTGGGATGAGACACCGTGGTTTTATGTGACCGATTTGGCTACCGGCACGCAAGGTTGGGTCCGTTACCACAGCTATTTGAATTTCTCATGGTGCTTCGATTTAAGCACATTACCCATGTTAGATGCCATCGAACATCCTGCCTTACCAGCTGATATTGTCCCTGTAGATTCCTTGAATGGGGTAGTGGATGTGTCGAAATTGGCGATTAGAGCCACTCATCCTGAAGTTATGGGTTGGGCCCCGCTCGCCTATTTGCCAGAAGGAACCAGTGTCACCTTGATCGGACGTGATTTGCGACTTGAATATGTCTATGTTCAAGCCGGAGAAGTTGAAGGTTGGGTTAGCCACTGGGCACTGAATATTGACGGGGATGCGCATCGTTTGCCGATTATGTACATCAATGAAGATTAATGGCATGGGGGGAGGGTTTTAGTATGTTACGGCGTTTAATCCTAAGCCTTGTTTTGCTGAGCTTATTGAGTGGTTTCCGTACCATGCAATCCACCAGTGCGCAAGAGTCCGTACAAGCCACGGTGGTTGTGTCTGAACTCAATGTGCGGAGTGTTCCCGCCATTGGCGATAATATTATTGGACAGTTTGTATTTGAGACGCGGATAACTGTCTTAGGCCGTGAAGATGTCTGGAACAATCGAGCGTGGCTCTATGTAACAGATAACACCCTAACAGGTTGGGTTCTCTTTAATTATGTACGCATGGATAGCATCACCGCCTATCAAGAGCTACCTATCTTATTAGATCGCAGTACGCCAACGGACTTGCCGATTACAGGCCATACAAATGGCGATAATCTACGCTTGCGAAATGAACCATCAACTTCAAGTGATATTATTACCGTCATCGCTGATGATACCCCCCTGACGATTGTGGGCCATGATGATATCTGGGGAAATAGAGGTATTTGGCTTGAGGTGGATTTGAATGATGGGAGCGGATTGCATGGCTGGGTATCATGTTGGTATGTGATTTTGGATGGAATTCGAAATCGTTGGTCTGGCAGTGCCTGTTATGATGTTGCCCAAGCACCCGTAACGGCAACAGATGGACGCCGCACGCTGGAAGAACCGATCGAAGTAGTGGGTTTGACGATGGCCCGCTGGCAACTTGACAATAATCGGAGTCCTCTTAATATTCGGCAGTTACCTTCAACCGAGGCAAGCATCTTGGGCCAAATATCACCGGGGAGTGTGTTGGGCGTTTATGGCACCCATACTGAAATTCGGCGCAATCCGCAACGTGACTGGTGGAAAAAGTATTTGTGGGAAAATATGCCTTGGTTTTATGTAGTTGATCCGGTAACCGGCACCCAAGGCTGGGTCTATTTCCACTATTATCTTCATGTTCCCTTGGATTTTGATTTAAGTACGTTGCCTGTCTTAGAAACTGTTGAGCATCCTGATTTGCCGAGCGGGCTTGTGCCAGTCAGCGCTTTAAATGGCGTTGTTACCCGATCTCAAATCACATTGCGGGTGACTCATCCAGATTTCTTGCGGCGTGACCCACTTGCTTATCTAGACGAAGGTACCTCTGTTGTTCTAGTCGGACGAGATGCGCGGATAGATTATGTCTATGTTCAAGTCGATGGTATGGAAGGTTGGGTAGCTGTTTGGACTTTGGATATAGACGGGGACCCGCAACGCTTACCAATTATGTATATCAATAGTGAATAGCAATGGGATCATGGTACGAATGAGCATATGACGGTAGCTGTGAAGATTTCCAAGCATATTTACTGGTGTATCTTGTTCTTGATGACAAAAACCTCTGAGCCAAGTATTAACCCAGAGGTTTTATTATTTTTTTTAGGAAATTATGTCCTAATTATTCTTCATCTTCATCATAGGGTGAAACAGTGATCAGTGGCTTGTTTTGCTCAACACTATCACCCGCACTAACGTGTACACGGGCAATAACACCATCGCTGGGTGCTTTAAGCTCATTTTCCATCTTCATTGATTCAAGCACAATCACGGTTTGGCCAGCATGAACTTCCTGACCTTCTTCAACAGGCACCTTCACGATCATTCCGGGCATGGGTGAACGGACAACAGAATCACCGCCACCGGCACCTAATGAAGCACTCGCTGAGGCCATGAGACGCTGAGTACGTTCATCAATGACTTCGACATCATAGAGATCGCCCGAAATCAAAACTTGATACACATCATCGCGTTCTTCAACAACAGCTTCATAGGATTTATTGTCAAGAATCAAAGAATAAACAGCATGTGCCCCTTCCATTGAACGGAAGTCAACTTGACGAGCTTCACCATTTACGAGAACTTCGCCTTCGCGATTGATTTCAATTTCAAGGGTTTGCCCATTTACGGTTGTTATGTATTTCATATATCTACTTTTCAACTACACGCTGAATAATTTGTGACCTGATTATAAACGACAACCTAAATTTCTGCGATATGCGCCTTCTCGAATCCAAGAATTCCGTTTACCAGCGCGCGCTTAAGGGGGCACCTGCCGGTGGTGTCACGTTTTGCAGTGTGCCATTGGAGCCAACAACCCATAATTGTCGGGTCCCTGCGTTGTCCATCAAGAGAAGCAAAGCGGTGCGACTGGTATTCCATTCCCAGGACAGAATGCGGCCTTGAATTTGACCAGAAATAGCCGTTGGAGTGCCCCCGACATACATCGTATAGAACTGGAATGGTCCCGTTGCACTTGTACTTCCGAGGAATGCTATTTGACCGTTATTCAGTTCAATCGCGGCGGATGTATAGGTGATTCCGGCTGAACTAAAATTATAAGGGACGAATGTTTGATCGTTATCGAGCAAAACACGTCCTAATACAGATTCACCACCACCCGTGCGTGGCCCACTCACAATAATGGATGTGCCACCTAGGCCCCAAGTTGCATCAGCATAATAGTGGGTAACGGGTACGCCATCATTGGCGTTCCATGTTGCGGGTAGGAAGATGTTCGCCGTGGATCCATCTGGCGTCACAAGCCGAATCAGCACCACCGAACTATCCGGTGAAAAAGTCACGCGGACAGCCCGTCTGTCATAGACATCGCGATAGATTTGTTGAGAGGTGTTGTTATAAGCATGATAGACCCAGACTCCGTTATCAACATTGCCATCATCGGGGTAACGGAATGTGAAAGCGATACTACCACCCGCAGGTGACCAATCGATATAACCAACGTTAGCTCCGTCGCGTAAGCCAAATTCGCTGGCGGGCGAAACCCCGAGGCGTCCATTTGATGTATACAGTTGACCATCTAAGCCTTGAACAGCGAGTTGACCTTGAGGACCGACATCAAAAGCACGACCCGTCGCAAGTTCTTGCCCGCTTGAATTCCGAATGACGCCCCCAGAATCTTGGACAACAACAGAACTTGATTGCGGCACATTCCCTGTCGTGTTATTCCCACCGTTCGTATTCCCACCGGCTGAAGTATTCAAAATCAGCGGGGTTAGGGTGATCGGCGCAGGTATAAAGGTTGGACTAGCAAAACCAATATTTGTTGCGGTGGGTAAGGGCGTCGCGGTGCGAGCCGGAGCCGTCACTAAATTAGTGGCCGCCGCCGTTGCCGTGACCCGACGAGGAGTAAATGTCGGGCGGGGTGTATTGGTCGATGTCGCGGTAAATGTGGCCGTTGGTGTATCGGTAAATGCATCGGTTACCACCAAAGGTTCCGGCGAATCCGTTGGTAAAGCCGTGGCAGTCGGTGGTAATGGCGTTTCGGTTGGGACGTCCGTATTCGTTGATGTTGAGGTGGCTGTCGCACTTGGCGTGAATGTGGGTGTATCAGAAGCTGTCGCAGTATGCGTCGGTGTGCGGGATGACGTTTGCGTGGGCGCAGTTGTATCACTCGGATTAGGAGTTCGCGTTAAACTTGCAGTGGCACTGGCTGTTACCGTTGATGTGGCGCTGGCCGTAAATGTTGGACTCGGTGTATTCGTTTGGGTACGCGTAGCGGTCGGCGTATCCGTCCATAAATCCGCAATTTCAGTTAAATTTGGGGTATCGGTAGGACGCACGGTTGGTGTACTGCGACCATCCGTCCCAATATCACAAGCAGTCAATAAGACACCAAAGCATGCAAAAACAATAAAGAAACGCCCCACGCGCATGATTCTTCCACCCCTCATCAATGTTTTCTTTCTAAACTGTATAGTGAGATAATGTCTACCGCAACAAATTGGTTCCGCCTGTATTCAAGAAACACACAAAACGCAGGGTAAGCAGTGGTTAGCTATTGAGAAACCAGAAAACATGAATCAAGTAAATCCTGTAGGAAATTCCCATTTCATGGGATTTCTCGGTACAATATTGATTGAAGATAAAATTTGATTTACCTGAAAGCAACAATCTTGCATGACACTTATTGCTAATCGGTATGAGTTGAATGAACTACTCGGTTCAGGCGGCATGGGAGAAGTTTATTGCGCCAAAGATCGTTTAACCGGGGCTACAATTGCGCTAAAACGTGTACTGCTTGCGCCTAATTCGCTTCAACATACCACCCATATAGAAGACAGAAATCTCGACCTTGCCCTAGCTCATGAATTTAAAGCTCTCGCTTCATTGCGGCATCCGCATATTATTAGCGTACTCGACTATGGATTTGATGAAAATCACGTCCCGTTTTTTACGATGGAATTTGTGCCCGATGCCAAAAGTATTTTGCACGCGGCATACCAACAATCTGCCGATAACCTGATTGACTTATTGATTCAACTCTTACAAGGTCTTGATTATTTACATCGACGCGGGTTATTACATCGCGATTTAAAACCCAATAATATTATTGTGCATGCTAATCAGGTCAAAATTATTGATTTCGGGCTGGCAATTGAATCGGAGAAGGCACAAGGTACTGGTGGAACCGTCATATATATTGCACCTGAACAATTTGTTGGACATGTGCCCGGTATTGCTTCCGATTTATATATGGTGGGGCTGATTGCTTATCAATTATTTTTACGCAAATACCCTTTTAATTTGGAACAACATATTAACAAAGTGATCTCAGATATTATCGGAATTTCACCAGATTTTAGCGGTATGCCTGAAGCTATCAGTCCAGTAATTGAAAAGTTGCTCGAAAAAGATCCCACCCAACGTTATGCAAGCGCTTCTGATACCATTCAAGCCATTTGTGAGGCATGGGGGCGGGACTTACCGCCAGAGACGCTTGCCATCCGCGAAAGTTATTTGCAAGCATCAACATTTGTGGGACGAGAGGCTGAACTTGAGATTCTCAGTACAGCGCTAGATGCTGTTACCAACGGTGCCTCTTCATTTTTTCTAATTGGTGGCGAATCAGGTGTAGGTAAGTCGCGGCTTGTCGAAGAACTTCGCATTCAAGCACTGGTACAGGGTGGCCAAGTCTGGCAAGGACATGGTGTTGAAGGCGGTGGGTTATCCTTTCAGGCGTGGCGCTCAGTTGCCCGCAATCTTGTGCTCAGTGTCGCACTGACTGCCCACCAAGCATCAATTTTAAAGGGGATTGTGCCTGATATTGAAGCATTGGTGCAATATGACGTCGCGGATACGGATGTAAGTGGAGCAGATTATCAACATGAATTATCAAGCACGTTAATTGATTTGCTTGGCCAAGTTGAGACGCCCTTGCTCATTATTTTGGAAGATTTGCAGTGGACGAGTGAAAGTCTATTGCCATTGAAACATCTTTTCACGAAAACAGAGCAAGTTAGCCGGTTGATGATTGTCGGTACCTATCGCAATGAAGAAAAACCAAATCTGCCGAGTTTATTGCCCGATATGCAAGTTTTAACTTTAGAACGGCTCACTCGCCAAGCCATTCATCAACTCAGTAAAGCAATGCTGGGGGACAGTACCCAACAATACAAAATCACAGATTTTCTGATGCAAGAGACCGAAGGCAACACCTTTTTTATGGTCGAGATTGTACGCGCATTGGCCGAATTAGCGGGAAGCATCGGGGAGATTGGGACCAGAACCCTGCCTGATAATATTTTGACCGGCGGCATTGAGCAACTGCTCGCCCGACGCTTAGCAAAACTCGACCCCATCTACCATGATATGATTAATATTGCGGCGGTTATCGGGCGACAGATTAATCGCAGACTTCTCAATTATATTTATCCCCAACATGAATTAATCGACCAATTTCTCTTTCAAGCTGAGTTGACTGTCATTTTAAAAGTTCAAGATAATACCTGGCAATTTTCGCACGATAAAACGCGTGAAGCCGTTCTAAATCAACTTTCAAGCGCAAGTTTAAAGCAGTTGCACAGTCAAGTCGCGCTAGCAATTGAAGCGGTTTATCCAGATGACACAAGCTATTTCGATATGCTTTATTATCATTGGAAACAAGCCGGGGATCTCGATAAGGAAGCTTATTATCTGAAAGAGACATTGCCGCGCATGGTGGCATTAATTGGGCAATACAACCTAGCCCGCCGCTTTACGCTCGATATATTGAAGCGTCTCGACAAGGATGATAAACGTCGTATTCCATTTTTATATCATCTTTCAATGGCATACGAACGGCAAGGTTTATTTATAGAGGCTGAAACCAGCGGGTGCGAAGCCTATGAATTGGCCAAAACTCTGCAAGATAAAACAACGCTTGTCCAATGTCTGGCAAATCTTGCTTTTATGAACTATCGCTTGCAAAATTTTGAGATTGCCCAACCTTTGGCTGAAGAAAGTTTACAGCTCTACACGGAAAAGAATGATCTCATAGGCATGACTGCAACCTTAAATACGTTGGGAGTCATTGCGATGGATCAGCAAAAATATGATGTGGCCTTAGAATATTTTGAACGAAACAGACTGTTACATGCTCAACTTGGTCAACCAACCAAGGGGCTAGTGAGTTTGTTATCAAATACAGGAACTTGCGCGATGGCTCAAGGTAATCTTGAACTTGCCGCGCAAAATTTCGAAGAAGGTCTCCGCCACGCCAAGGCCTTAGGCGACAAATGGGCATATGCCAATATCTTGGTTGAATATAGTTTTCTCAATTTGAAAAGAAACGAACCTTTTCAACAACAAATTAGGGAAGCTTTTGAGATTGGCTGGGAGATACAAGCTATTAATCTATGTTTAGAGGGTTTGGTAGCTTATACGATTGGTATATTGCGGCAAGGCGACGTTCGTCGGGCAATTCATTTTGCCGATTTTGTGGAGAATCATCCCGATAAAAATAGTTATATCAGCCAACGCCTGGAATTATTCTGGCTTGAAGTTGACACATTAGAAGATCAGGTTATATTAAAGCAAGTTCAGGGTAACGCACCTTCGATGGATTTAGGTACCGTCCTGCGAGTTATTATCAATAATTCGTGAGTATGACCATTGGCATAGCATTTGTATTATGTGATTATTATTTTGAACTTGCCAAATTCTAGGCACTTCAAACCCAAATCATTAGATAATTCCGACAAAACAGTCACGGATTCACATAAATTTCATGAAATTATGATAAAATTTTTGCCTTATAGTAGAACGTTTCCGCTACAATCAAGTTAAAATACAGATTGATTTAAAGGGTCGCACATTCATGGTAAATAGCATTACTTGTCCCAATTGCAATGAAGAAAATGCTGAGACAGCACAATTATGTGTACGTTGTGGTGTGTGGCTTAACAACGCAGTAGACGAAACGATGTTTGGTACGGCGAGTGTCCAATTGCGTGAAGCATTGACCAAACAACTCGAAACATTAGATGTGCAGGATCAATTAAAGCCGGGTGAAGTTGCTATTCAACTGGTGGAATCTGATCACATTATCAAAATGACTTATGAGCGGCCAATCTTGCTAGGACGTGGTGAAAAAGCGCGGTCCAATAATAATGTTTTTGTGGACTTAACCGATTATGATGCTTATTCACAAGGCGTCTCTCGTGATCATGCACTTATTCGGTTGGTTGACCATGAATATTGCATTGAAGACTTATCAAGCTCCAATGGGTTAGCTGTTAATGGTCAAGAACTCCAGAGCAAAACCCTATATTCACTAGAAAGTGGTGACCATATCTTTTTAGGGCGCTTTGCCCTCGTATTTTATTACGCCTAAGTTATTCACAGGTCGAGGCGTGATCTAGTGTTAGTTCGCCGTCTACATTCACGTTAAGAATAACCCGCGGATTATCAATCAGACGTGTTTCAAGAATACCCCCAATCAAGAGTTGGTAGGCGTTCTCACTTTGCGCGGGGACATAAGTGGGTTGGCTTGCCCCATCTCCTAGATCAAAACGCAAAGTCGTGTCCGCCGGAATAATCAGCTCTAAATTGCCATTATCTAGCTGAATAGCATCCTGAATCAGCGCACCAGATTGCGGTAAACAGAGTTTCATATTTCCCCGTTTAATCAACATATTGATGCTTTGAATCGTGAAATTTGTCAAATTCGCTGTAACGGAGCCGTTATCGCCCACATAAGTTAAAGAGCGAATGGGGATATCCGTCGGTAAAAACACATTCAAGGTGCCACGGCCAACTTCGTTCAAACGCGGCAATACACCGGGACGGGTTTCACGAATATCGACAACGCCAATCGTGTCTTGAATATCAACCGCAATATCAACATCGCTTTCATTGCTACCCGCAAAACGCGCATCAACAATTCGCTCACCGGCTGGCGATGAACTCAGCGTTACCCGTGTTTCACGGACATCAATAATCACATCGAGCGCTGTAACTTCAGGGGGCAGGACATCGAGCCGAGATTCTTTATAATCGGTGCGATATTCACTACTGCGTTCGGCATAGGCAAAATTGGCAATCACGATAACCAACACAACCCCTAAGCCTAAGATCACCCAATTGGCAAATCGGACGCGTTGCCCAATTAAAACATTGAGACCAAAAATAATCAATAAGGCTGGCCAAGATCGAATCAGAACATCACCAATCGCATCGGGGATAACATTGGCTGATATCAAAAACATGACAATGCCGATGCCAATGATGAGAACGGGCCAGATTAAATTAGATCCTCTTTGATTTTTCATGCACCGCTCCGCAGTTGTTGAGCCAATAGCGTAATGCCCAATAAAATTACCGCAAAGGGTAACAGTGCACCCCCGTTGGTATTATCGACTACGCCCAGATTATAGGCTAAGACCAACATGCCGACGAAAATAACACCAATCCCCAAGAGGACAAGTGTTTCAGGGCGGGCTTGATAATTTAGTTGCAAAGGATTGGCTTGTTGTTGGAGATCACTCAGAGATTGTTGAGGCATGGCAAACCATAAGGCGACATAGAGCAGGAAACCAGCTCCAAAGGTAAAGATGGCTAAGCCAACAAATGCGGCGCGTATCCACCACGCATTAATGCCTAAAAAAGCACCCAAGCCACCACATACCCCACCAAAAGTGCGGTTAATTAGACTGCGGGTTAAACGTTGAGTTTGTCGTCTTCGTCGTCGCATAAATTAGTACGGGGCTTCATCTTGATGAATATTGGTAGCAGACTAATTTTGATATGCCCGTATTCCTTTTATCTGCCCCTGCTAGTTTAACACAATGCCTAAAATTTGCGAAGTCAACCCTACCCATATTGAAGTGAATCGCGAGTTTTAAATCTCCAATTCACAAGATAGTGTTAACAAAAAAACACCCGAATCGTTGCAGGTGTTTCTTCATTATTAAATTTAAGGGACAAGCCAAAGAAACTTACGTAGCTTCGTCCTCGTTTTCGTCAAAACCAAGGGTTTTCTTAATTTCTTCACGTGCTCGGCGCGCCGCATAGAGCAACATGGCTGGCTTGGTATCACGTTCAACCAAAATAGCGAGCATAGCTCGACCAGCGGGATAGACAACCATGAAACCTTCTTCGGCTTCCATCCACAAACGTTTCATATCACCTTGGGCCAACCGCTTCAGTACACGGTCAGCTAACCCGACAAGTGTCGCGGCCATAGCGGCAACCTGCGGACTACTGGTTGGGTTATCGTCATAATTATCGTAATTGGTGGCAGGATAGGCGGCGACCAACAAACCATCAATATTAACAATCACAGACGCTTTAATACCCGGCACCGCATAGTGAAGTTGGCGGAGGGTATGTTCAAGTTCTTGGCTTCGGTAACGTATGTTGTCTCTCATCATGATATGTAAGACTACTCCCTGCGGTTAATGTCCTGAAATAGTAGGTAGATGCAACCACGATTGATAATGATGAGAATAATGATAATCAAATTATGAATGGCATCTGTTTAATTATGAATGATTTTTACCTATAAGACTAGCGGAATCCCGAAATTTGTCGAAAATTCACATGAAATTTACACAGACTCTTAGTCAAAAACAAACAATAGAAACCCTAAGTTTAGATAACTAACTATAGCGCGAAATTGTAAAATTCTCATATTTTCTAATTTGTTTTATATAGAGTCACTTGTGCGTCAGTAAGGCGTTGGGCTCTAATCAGGAGATTATGCTATAATGCCCAACAAGTCATTCTATCTTGCTTTTCGACCATTCTTACACACAATAATTGGGGTATTTCATGGGATTTACAGAAGCGTTTATTCCCGGCGATAACGCGCAACGCGTTCAGCGGAGCATCTTGTTATTTATCATTTTGGCGACCTTGCCTTGCTATTGTGTCGGGGCAATTTTATTGGGTGTGGCCCCCAGTGAAGATCCAGAAGTTGTGGAAACTACCCAAACGCAACCTTTCGCGCAGACTCAAATCATTACGGTTTCACCGACGCTCGTAAGCCCGACTGCAATTATTATTGGAAGCCCGACAAGTGCATTGCAATCGACGCCAGGTCAATTTATTCCGCCAAGCAATACACCCGTTATTTTGCCATCAGCCACCAATGCGCCAACGCAAACATTGAGCCCAACACCTACATCAACCGCAACGGCAACATTAACACAAACGGCGACGCAACAAGCCAATAATATGCCGACATTTAACACCTTGCCAACCAATATCAATGTGCAAGCGGGTGGTGTCCAAGGCGGTTCATTTACCGCAAGTGATCCGGATGGGGATCCTTTGACTTTCACAGCAAGCTCAAGCAATACCGGCGTGGCAACAGTGGCTGTTGTCAATAATTTCAATTTCAATGTAACCGGTGTTAGCGGTGGTTCCGCAACCATTACCCTAATTCTGGATGATGGGCGCGGTGGGGTTGTTCAAACCTCAATTACGGCAACCGTGAATGGACAACCGGTATTTAATACCCAGCCTGCAAATACTTCAGTGGCGACGGGTGCATCTACCAGTGTCAATCTTGATTATAGTGACCCCGATGGTGATTTAGTGACCGCCGCGGCTTCATCTGATAATTCCGGCATTGCAAGCGTTGTTGTCAGTAGCAATTCAGTGCAAATCACAGGCGGCACGCCAGGTGTGGCGGTTATTACTGTGACGCTAGATGATGGGCGTGGAGGAAGTGCCGTGACGACATTTAATGTCACTGTCACGGGTGCAACCAATCAAAAGCCGGTGTTTAACACTGAACCAACTGCGATTATTGTTAATTTGGGCGATACCATTACGGTTTTCCTCAATGTCAGTGATCCGGACGGCGATCCTCTCACTGTTACCGCTGTATCCGGTGATGGAACTATTTTGAGTACAAGCAATGCGACAGTTAGTTCATTTGATGTGAGCGGGCTATTGGAAGGCAATACAACCGTAACCATCACCTTGAATGATGGCAAGACTGGTGGAACTGCCCAACGGGTGGTTAACGCCTCGGTGATTGTGCCATAAATTCAGAGGAAGATCATTCCTCTAAAATCAGCGAAAGCCGACAAAACTGTCGGCTTTTTTGTTGAACCTTATTGGCGATATCAGGCAAAAGTCGTAAAATATTGCTGGGTTTTAAGCCACTAGGTAGGGAGACAGCATGGCCACGCGTGTTGATGTTTTTATTAGTAGTACCTCATTAGATTTACCTGTACATCGTAAGCAAGCAATGGAAGCCTGTATGCGGATGGGGATGTTTCCAATCATGATGGAATATTTGCCAGCCAGTGATGCAGATGCGATTCGTGCCTCGTTGGAAATGGTTGATGAAGCCGAAATCTATGTGGGAATTTTTGGATGGCGCTACGGCTATATTCCGGCCGGGCACAGCATGTCAATCACAGAAATGGAATATCAACATGCGGTTGAGCGGAATATTCCACGGCTAATTTATGTGATGGATGACGCCCATCCCATCAATGAAGATGATATTGAACAAGGTGTCGGGGCTGAGAAACTAGAGAAGCTCAAACAACAGCTTTTAACGGAACAAGTGGTTAACTTCTTTACCTCAGCCGAAGATTTACGGGCACAATTAATTCATAGTCTAATTCCCTATCGGTTGCCGGATACAGGGCCCCTGCATCCCCGTTTTGCCAGCGATATCCCATTTCCACCCGAACCGTATATTGCCCATCCCTATGCATTGCTGGAAACAGGCAAGATTATTGGCCGGACAGATGAACTTGAACTGCTCAATCAATGGGCCCAAACACCCACCTATCCCCTGCAATTTATTGTCGCGATTGGTGGCATGGGGAAAAGTGCGCTGACATGGAAATGGTTTCATGATTTGGCTCCGCAATATATTGATAATTTGGCAGGGCAATTGTGGTGGAGCTTTTATGAGAGCGATGCGCATTATGAAAATTTCATTACACGGGCCTTGGCTTATGTGAGTCAACAACCGCGTCATATTATTGAAGATTTGCCGTTAAGCGAACGCGAAACGCAATTATTGGGCATCTTAGATCAATATCCATATTTGATTGTGTTAGATGGTTTAGAACGTCTCATGATGGCCTATGCCCGTTTGGACGCGGCACGGTTGGCAGATGATGATTTAGACGAACGCACGGCGCATTATCAAACGGCGACTGGACCGGACGTCCAACGCAAACGGCAATTGCGGCAAATGACGGATCCCCGGATTGGCTCATTTTTACGGAAATTAACCCAAATTCGGGCCTCCCAAATCTTGGTAAGCACCCGATTGTTTCCAGTAGAGCTGGAAGCTATTTTCGGGGAACCGATGGCCGGAGTTAATGTGCATCACTTGACAGGTTTAACGGATGAAGATGCGCTGGAATTATGGCATTCTTTTCAAGTGAGTGGTTCTGCTTCCGCACTTATGCCGATGTTTAACAGCTTTGATAATTATCCGCTTTTGATTCGAGCCTTAGCCGGTGAAGTCGCCAAGTTCCGACGCGCACCGGGTGATTTTGATCGCTGGCAACAAGCTAATCCCGATTTTAATCCGGCGAGTTTGCCGATTGTGCAAGTGAAATCGCATGTGTTGCAATTTGCCTTACAAGGCTTGTCGGATTCAGCACGGCAGACATTGCAAACGATTGCGGCCTTTCGGATGCCCGCCAGTTATGACACGTTAGTTGAGTTATTGGTGGGGGATAATGCGCTTCTATCAGGTGAAAATGAGTTAGATGCAGTTTTATCTGATTTGGAGGACCGGGGGCTTGTTGGTTGGGATAAACGCAGTAATCGCTACGATTTGCATCCTGTAGTGCGCGGCATTGTGTGGGAAGGTATTGGGCAAAATAACAAGCAAGCGATCTATCAGAATTTGCAGGCTTATTTTGAAGCCATGCCCGTGGTCGAACACGATGAAGTGCGATATTTGGAAGATTTAACCCCGTCGATTGAGCTATTCAATGCCTTGATTGGTTTAGGTCGCTACAACGATGCGCTCACGATTTTTTATGAGCGGCTGAGTCGCCAATTGCAATATGGGCTGAGTAGTCACCGTCAACGTGCCGAGTTATTAGAGATGTTTTTCCCAAATGGGATTGACGACATGCCGGAAGTCACCCGCAAAACGAGTAAAGCTTTTGTGCTCGGTAACTTAGCGCGGAGTTATGTGTATTTGGGACGCCCCAGCGAAGCCGTTGAACTGTATCGCAAGAATATTACAGTGAACGGCGACAAGAAAAACAAAGTGCGGACCGTGGTGCAGGGTCAATTATCCAATGTGTATCGCCTCATCGGGCAATTGTACATGGCGGAATATACGGCACGCGAAGCAGTTTTGTCTGCCATTGATATTGAAAATGAATTATGGCGGGTGGATGCCTTGAAATATGTGGTTATTGCGCAAACAACCTGTGGCAATCCCGACGGCGATGCTTATCTTAATTATGCGCTCAATTATTTTCGCGAGATTGAACATATTCCACTCCAAGCAACAATCACCACGCATCAAGCCCAATTGAAGGTGTGGGAAGGTGATTTTGAAGGGGCGTTGGATATGGCCGAACACAGTGCTACGTTAGCCGATGAAGGCAATCACCATCATCTAGTGCGCTCGATACGGCTCCAAGGGACGGCGCATGCCTATTTAGGGAATATTGAGAAAGCACATAACTTGCTTCATCAGGCACTTACCCAAGCACGAACGGCAAGTCTTGTCGTTGAGGAAATCCCCTGTCTCATTAGTTTGGTTGATATTTATCGGCATCAAGAGCAATTTGCAAAAGCCCATCATTTATTACCCGAAATTGAAGAAATGATTGAACGAGGTGATTACCAACTCTATCAAGTTGATATGGCGTTGAGTGCCGCTCAACTAGCTTTAGCTGAAGATGATGCCCAATCCGCGCAAGAGCACACACAACTGGCCTATAAGCACGCATGGGCGGATGGTTCACCGTATGCCTATGCATGGGGTTTGCAACAGGCGAC
>JBNLCD010000018.1:0-24044 GCA_050303635.1 Anaerolineae bacterium | reverse complement strand
GACCCGTATGGGTTGGTCCATATTGGCGGGTCATGGATTTTGCTCGGCTATTGCCATTTGCGCAAGGCCCGCCGCAATTTCAGATTATCCCGGATGGGTCAATTGATCATCCTGAATAAGGGGTTCAAGCGACCCGCTGATTTTAAAATCGAGCTGGACGATAATGATCCCCGTCCAATCACGGTCCGCGTATTATTTGATGCCGATATAACCCCCCGTGTTCAAGAACAACCATCGGGCTATCAAATTTCTCAAGAAACCCAAGCGGATGGGTTGTTGGTCACATTTGCGGTGCGGCGGATTGAAGATATTTTGTATTGGTTATTGAGTTGGGGCGCGCATCTGCAAGTTTTAGAGCCGCTGACACTTCGTGAAGCTTTAGTGGCTGAAGCCGAAAAAATCCAACAACTGCATCAAAAATAGAAACTTAGCCAATTTGAATCACTGTTGACATAATGTTGTCACACGGCTGTCCTAAAATGAGGATGTAATTTACTTGAACGCCTTCAATAAAAGGACAATGTACATGTCAACGCCTCAATCACTACGCGGTTTCGCTACGGCCAATTTTTTTGCCTCCGATATTGCCCACGCCAAGCAATGGTACACCGAATTTTTAGGTGTTGCGCCTTATTTTGAACGGAATATCAATGGGTCACTCGCCTACATAGAGTTTCGGTTAGGCGACTACCAAAATGAATTGGGTATCATCACCAGTGCTTATGCACCGCATGGCATCTCGGCTCAGCCAACCGGCACAATCTTATATTGGCATGTCGATGACGTAGAGAGCACTTTAGCGAAGCTGATTTCAATGGGAGCCACCGAATATGAAGGCCTCACGAAGCGTGGTGATGCAGGTTTTGTCACTGCTTCCGTAGTTGATCCATTCGGAAATATTCTCGGGATTATGTATAACCCGCATTATCTAGAAATCCTCGAAAACCGTCCTTGAAAATGAGTGGTAACAAAATCTAATCTCGCTGAGCAAATCAAGGAGCACACCACATGGACAACCTAGAACATATTTTGTTGGAAACAGCAACCGCGTGGGAAAATTGGCTAGAAGAAAATCATCAGTCCATTCCCGGTATTTGGCTAAAAATTGCTAAAAAGGCATCGCATAAGGTATCTGTTTCAATGCCAGCCGCCATCGATCTGGCCCTATGTTTTGGCTGGATTGATAGTCAACGTCTGAAATGTGATGATGATTTCTATTTACAACGGTTTACACCACGCCGTAAAAAGAGCAATTGGTCTCAAATTAATATTGAAAAGGCTGAGATGCTTATTCAATCTGGCCAAATGCGAGAGGCGGGTATGCAGGAAATTGAGATGGCCAAAGCCGATGGACGTTGGGCAAACAACTAATGCATTTTGGCGTAAATAATAAAAGGGAGCCACGCGCTCCCTTTTTTATGATCTATTTAGCAATCTTGCCCTAAGCGAGAACTTTGCTTTGTTGGCCAGTTCGTTGTTCAACCCACCAACGAACCCCGATAAGCGTCAGGACCCAATAAGCAACATAGCCGATAGCTTGCAAGATAGAAGGATTGGGGGTGTAACCGACCAATGTGCCCAGAATTTCACCCAAAGTAGAATGGCCATCAAGAATGACGCTCGTGTTCCACAATTCAGCTTCCAAGAAAGCCAAAACCCCTGCTTCTTGAAATTCATGAAGCGCATGGGCCATTAAACCGGCGGCGAAGATTAAGAGGAAGAAACTGGTCACGCTGAAGAAGCGACTCAAATTGAGGCGGATGGATGAGGAATAGATGGCATAACCCAAACCGGTGGCCAAACCTAAACCTAAAACCGTGCCAAGAATAGCGCTGGGGGCATCTGAAGCAAAACTCGCGGCAGACAAGAATAATGCCGTTTCAACGCCTTCCCGGAAAACAGCCAAAAAGGTGACCAAGCTCAGGCCCAAGTTTTGGCGGTGATCGAGCGCTTCAGCCAATTCATTTTCCAAATCAGACTTCATATGGCGGGCTTGATAGCGCATCCAGAAAATCATCCATGTCAAAATACCCACGGCGAGGACCATGGTGGTGCCTTCAAAAATTTCTTCGGCGCGGCCTTCAAGTTCAGCTCCAATAGCTTGAATACCAATCGCAACTAAAAAGCTCGCGACAACCGCCCCAATAACACCGAACCAAGCATAGCGATTGCGGTCACTTTGCCCGGATTTTTGCAAAAATCCAAAAACAATGCCGACAATCAAGGCGGCTTCTAAGCCTTCACGAAACGCAATTAATAAGGTGGCAATCATAAACAGCACACATCCTTCAAATGATTTTTTATCTTATGGAGTGTGCCTACCATAACGGCGAAAAAAATATTTGCCAACGAGTACTGTTAAACATAAATTTAAAGGCGAAACATTATCAGATTAACCCATGTTAATTTTTAAGATGTTCAACTCCCATAGGTATCCCAGTCCACTGAAAACCACGGATGCAGGGTTGCCACAAATACATTGCTGATGATGGCCGGATCTTTGGCCAAAATTTCTTGGGCTTCTGCGAGGGTTTCCACGTTAAAAATTGACAAGCCGCCTGAATTATCGGTAAAGGGTCCACCGTGCGTCAATTGACCTTGGTCATAGAGTTGCTTCATATATTGGCCATGCGCCAATAAATTTTGCTCATAAAAAGGCTTATCAGCTTCCCAGGTCGGTCCAGGTGAATAATGTACAACAAATAAATTGCTCATTCTCGAAGCTCCTCAAGCTCAGCGTGCCAGTCTAGTCTAAATATAACATTGGGCGATATATCCTGCATGCGTGGTCAAACGGGATATTCGCCGCCGATCCCTCAATAGTAGTCTACTCGAAATAAGACTTAGTTAACTCTCATCTCAAATTTATTGACATACCCCCTCCCCCTATATTAATATACCCCTACCGGGTATATGGAGAACAAGTCATGACACATCAACATAAAGCTGAACGTCGTAAGAAAAATATTCATCGCATTCATCGTATTCAGGGTCAGTTAAGTGCACTTGAACGCGCCATTGAATCGGATGCAGTTTGCGAAGATATCGTCATTCAGGCCCATGCCATTGAAAAGGCGATACGCAGTCTCATTCAAAATATGATTGGTGGATATTTAGAAAACCAAGCACGTGATCGTATAGATGAAGATCCTGATGAAGCAATCAAAGAAATCTATCGTCTATTCGAACTATTGAATCGCTAAGAAAGGAATTGAGCACATGTCAAAATTAAAAACACTGAGTTTAGGGATTGTTGCGGGTTTACTCCTATTGACCCTGCTTCTGCTGAGCTTTAACACAACTGCCGCCCAGGACGGCCCCGAAGCAACCGTTACCCCCTCCGGTTACGGTGATCTACTCGACACCGAAATTCGCGGGTTGTCCCCTGAGGAAATAGCTGATTATCGTAACGGTAAAGGTTTGGGCATGGCATTGCCCGCTGAATTGAACGGTTATCCCGGACCTAGCCACGTTTTAGGCTTGGCCGAAGAACTTGAACTGACAGATGAACAAGAGGCTGAAATTCAAGCGCTCTATGATGAAATGTTGCCCCAAGCCATTACGCTCGGCGAGGAAATCTTAGCCAAAGAAGCTAAATTGGAATTGGACTTTCGTGAGGGAACTATTACTGACGCAAGTCTTGAACAACAACTGAATGATGTGGGTGAACTGTATGCGCAATTGCGTTTTGTGCACCTCAGTACCCATCTCGAAACCATAACTATTTTGTCTCAACACCAAATTCGTTTATATAACCAGTTTCGGGGTTATGATGAATCCTCGACAGATGGTGCATCGCATGATACATCATCCCATGATCACTAAGTAATTTTCACTCATTGGGCTAGGCTCTATAGCTTAATGGCTAGAGCCTACCCAAACTTGATGTGCATCATAGAGAGACCGTAAATCCGCCAGCATTTGCGAATAACCTTCATCCTTATTTCCGTTATAAGCTCATCTTAATCCGAATAGACCTTTTCAAGCAAAGTCCTACGTTGGATTTTATGCTACGGTTATTTCAGAAAATACCGCCACTTGGGGAAAATACACAATCGCACGCTGTTTAATTCGTTCGATTTGCTGATGCACCCCCCGCTAAATTGTGTCACCATTAAAGCAACTTATAGGCATAGGCCAGCCAGCCAAGCATTTTTCGCCATAATGCTAGATACGGGCTATGCTATAAACACTCCCATTCGCCCTAAATAACTGTGTTGATGTTGCTATAAGAATATCGTTTTGATTCAATCATGTGATTTTTGTTGGTACAAGGGCCTGAACCTTTGTTAGTGGGGAAATCTGGTATTCGGATTTTTTTCTAATACCCGAATCAATTTATAACAAGGTGGTATTCGCCCCTTGCTTGACCTGCTCAATATTTTGACGCCTATTCAAACAAAAGTCACCATAAATAGTTATTTTAGATCTTCATTAGGAAGTTATTGATGCCTGACCATGCCAATCTGCTCGAAAATTATGCTGTGCATGAACACACCTATGATGAAGCTGTTGCGCCGAATGGCATTTCCCGCCAGCACTATCAGTCACTGATTGACAAATTGACGATGCTTTCCGCCGATGAATTGCATTATCGCCAGCAGATGTCAGACATCACCTTTTTGCATCAGGGAATTACGTTTACCGTCTACGGCGATTCGCATGGCACCGAACGCACTTTTCCCTTTGACTTATTACCCCGCATCATCACGGGCCGTGAATGGGCCACGCTTGAATATGGTCTGACCCAGCGCCTGACTGCCATGAACCATTTTCTCTATGATATTTATCATGAGGGCAAGATTTTCAAAGACAAAATTGTTCCGTATGATCTGGTGGCGAGCAGTCGCCACTATCGCCGTGAAATGCGCGATGTGAATGTCCCCCTCAACGTGTATGTGTCGATTTGTGGCACGGATTTGGTGCGCTTACCCGATGGTCAATTTGCGGTTCTCGAAGATAATTTACGGGTGCCGAGCGGCGTTTCCTATATGCTGGCCAACCGTGCTGTGACTAAAAATGTTTTCCCGCGTCTTTTTAAGAATTATGATGTACGACCTATTGACCAATACGGCCAAGCTTTGCTGAGTACGTTACAATCGTTAACCCCACATGTCGAGGACCCCACTGTGGTTTTACTCTCACCGGGTGTTTTTAACTCAGCCTATTATGAACATACCTTTTTGGCACGTCAGATGGGCATCCAGTTGGTGGAAGGGCGCGACTTGTTAGTCCATAACAATGTCGTATACATGCGGACGACGAGTGGTTTGCAACGGATTGATGTGATTTATCGGCGGATTGATGATGATTTCCTCGATGCGTTAACCTTTCGGCCCGATTCGCAACTCGGCGTGAATGGACTTTTTAATGCGTATCGGGCGGGGAATGTAGTTTTGGCCAATGCGGTCGGAACCGGCGTCGCTGACGACAAAGCCATTTATGCCTATGTACCCGCGATTATCAAATATTATCTCGACGAAGATCCGGTCATTGCTAACATCGAAACCTTCTTGATGACGGATGAAAAACAGCAAGCCCACACCATTGCGAATATTCAAGATTTGGTGGTCAAAGCGGTTGGCGAAGCGGGTGGCTATGGCATGCTCATTGGCCCGCA
This sequence comes from Anaerolineae bacterium, assembly GCA_050303635.1. GTDB lineage: Bacteria > Chloroflexota > Anaerolineae > Aggregatilineales > J027 > JAKEEQ01. Next base: position 18,424 of record JBNLCD010000018.1, on the reverse strand, counting down.
TAGCACCAAAGATGAACAAGCCGAATTTATCGACCTAATCAAAAAGAATCCACGCAATTATATTGCCCAACCCACGCTCAATCTTTCAACCGCACCCTGTTTTATTGAAGGCCAAATTGAAGCCCGTCATATTGATTTACGACCATTTGTCTTATTCGGCGACGAGGTTCAGATTGTGCCGGGAGGCTTAACACGGGTTGCGCTCAAACGCGGATCATTGGTGGTTAATTCGTCACAAGGTGGCGGAAGTAAGGATACATGGGTGCTACATGACTAATTCAATGCTTTCACGGGTGGCCGACAGTCTCTATTGGATGAGCCGTTATCTGGAACGGGCCGAAAATACCGCGCGTTTGCTCGATGTCTATCGCAATTTTATGCTGGAAGTGCCCGAAGTCACGGAACATGAATGGCTCTTTTTATTGCAAAACAGCCTGACCATCGAAGCTCCGCAACAGGGTGACCCGGATACGATTTTGCGCTTGCTGTCGCTGGACATGACGAATTCTGCGTCAATTATCCATAGCACGATGATGGCCCGTGAAAATGCGCGGCAGGTGCGCGAACAAATCAGTTCGGAGATGTGGACCCAAATCAACCGCCTCTATTTAGAGGTGCAAAGCATCACCGCGAATGGCAATTGGCGTAAATCGCCCCATGATTTCTATCGCGGTGTCAAAGATGGGTCGCATCTGTTTCAAGGCATTACGGATGCCACCATGAATCATAATCAGGGCTGGCATTTTATTCAATTGGGACGGGCTATCGAACGCACCTTGAATCTCTTGCGTCTCCTATCCGTCCATTTCCATGATATTTCGCCTGCGCGTCAATATTCCGATGAACCGTTGGATTATATGGAACTGATTGCGGTGTTGAAATCCGTCAGCGCCTATGAAGCCTATTGCAAAGTCTATAATCCGAATCTCCAAATCCGCTGGATTATCGAATTCTTATTATTTAATGACGAGTTTCCGCGCTCGTTGCGCTTTGGCATTGATTCGATCAATTCATCTTTAAAAAGTTTGGTGGAGTTAACCGGACAAGGACGTCATTCAAAACAACATCGTCTCTCCGGTCGGTTGCAATCGAATTTACGCTATGACGAAATCACCGATATCTGGGATTTGCAGGACTATCTAGACAATATCAAACGTCAAATTCTGCAAATTCATGATATGCTTTTTGAGACCTATATCACGTATCCCATTGAGACGGCTTTATAGGCAAGTTTCTCTTGAAAACAAAACTGAATTGGTAAAATAACAGACAGAGTAATTTAGCTTAATAATCAAATATGGAGAATTACCCCTCCGGTCTGCGGCCACTTCCCCGAATACAGGGGAGGCGAACATGCTGAGAGTTCATTCTCACCTCTGTATGGGGGAGTTGTCGCGTTAGCGACAGAGGGGGTATGGATGTGCATCATGCCGTCTAACCAATTCTGCCGAGCAGTCCCAACCAATCTATTTTAACTTGCAGTAACACTGAAGAGGAGTGCATCTCAAATCATTCACCTTAACCCAGATTTGAGATCAAAAAACGCTATGTACTATGCCATTACCCATTTAACAATTTATCAGTATAGTCAGCCCATTACAGATAGCGTTATGGAAATTCGGATGCAACCCGTGTCGAATCATCGGCAACGGTGTGTGCGCTTCAATTTGGATGTCAGCCCCGATTCTAAAGTATTTGCGCATCGTGATTATCTCGAAAATACTATGCACACCTTCAATATTCCTGCCCCGCATGAACGCCTTGCTATCAAAGCCGAAGCGCTGGTGGAAGTGAAGCCCACCGCAACTTTGCCAACTGCCCTCAGTCCAGATGCTTGGCGTGAATTAGATTATGTCGTTGAGCAAGATCGCGATATTTATGATATGCTCTTGCCGGGTCAATATGCGCAACCAACGTCACTTTTGCAAGAATTTGCCAATGAACTGAATTGGTTCCGGCGCGACGACCCGCTAAGTTTATTACTTGAATTGAATTCGCAAATTTATGATCGGTTTGAATATCGGCAAAATGTGACCAAAGTTGATTCGCTGATCGATGTCGCCTTAGAAGCACGCAGTGGCGTCTGCCAAGATTTTGCCCATATTATGCTGGCCATGATGCGCCAAGTTGGTATTCCGGGACGCTATATCAGCGGTTATTTGTTCCATCGTCATGATGACCATGACCATGATCGGTCTGATGAAGATGCCTCGCACGCATGGGTAGAAGCGTGGTTGCCCGATTATGGTTGGGTTGGATTTGACCCCACCAATAACCTCATTGTGACCGATCGTCATATTCGCGTCACCGTCGCCAATGATTATGCAAGTGCTTCACCGTCGCGCGGGGTTTTTAAAGGGAACGCCACCACCAAATTAGATGTGCGCGTGAAAGTCTCTAAGCTGGATGACCTGCCCGTTGAAGAGAAACCGCTTGATCCCGAAATTGTTATGCCGCATTACCAGCTTCAACACATTCAGCAACAACAGCAACAGCAATAATAGACGGCTTTATACATAAGATAGTGAAATCGCCCATCTACAGATGAGCTGGAATATAAAATTTTTTGGACGGGTTTTGCCCTAATTATTAGGGTGCCCAAGCTAATCTTGAATATGTTAATCTGGCAGATGGACTGTTTCCATTGATTTGATAAAAGGATGCTTATGCTTTCTGCCACAGATTTAGTGACAACGCTTGTTGAAGCACGTTTATTAAAACATCTCTCTCAACTAGAATCTGATCAATTACATAATCGTGCCGAAGATATGACGCTTAAAACGCCGGGGGAGATTATCTCATTTTTGGCGGAGATCCCCAATCTCATCTGGTATTTTCGGCGAGATCTGCCCAAAACATATACCCAACAAAAACTCTTGGCCGTGGCGCGTGAACGTAATGTTGACCAATTTGTTTTGCATCCGCATCCCTTGACCGAAACATTGGCCCAAATCGATGCAGTGAATGAACGCCTCAAGCAACGTAGCCAAACTTATCGATATTATTTATTGTTGGCTCCCCATGATGTCCGCCATGATATCCCCACCCCACATGCTGTTTTTTTCATGGATGAACACCAACGTTACACCAGTGGTCTCCATCAATATGTGGATTTTAGCTATAGTCAAGCGCACACTTGGACGAAACGCCGCATCAATGACATTTTAAATATCTTTAAAGAAACCAATTTACTCAGCAATAGTGATGAAACGACTATTCAGGAAAAATCTGCGGAAATTCTGAGCCAAGTCAACAGCAAATCAACCTATCTAGAGAGTGATTTCTTGTCGAGCTTTGGGCTCATCTATTCCTTTGATACCGAAACCTTTCGTTCGTGGCAAGAAGAATATCAACAACTCCTCACAGGATTAACCCAATTTATTGATGATAATCAATTTCAGCCGACGAACTTACAGGTCGTCAAATATGATGATCCAATGCGTCTCGACGTATCGTTTACATTGAACGATCAAGTGGTTGAAATGGCGCTGGACTCATCAATTGGATGGATTGATGCTACATTTGTGCGGACTATCAATAAGACATTACAGAATCATGATGCGCTTGATGGCCAGCTTTATACGCTTGAAGCCCACGATCAAATTGCTGAGTTAGTTTATCTAACGCAAACTCAATATGAAAAACTTCGTCCCTATTTTAGTCTGCAATTGTTCTAAAAAAATGGTTCGAATATCTTATTTTTGCATTCTGGGTAGATTGTGTATAATTAAGGGTAAGATAGATGGGAGATGATTTTATGCACGAATATCAAACTAAACCTCAAGATGATCTGGATCATCAACAACAGCGTCATCAGCCGGAGCACCAAACATCTCCTGCCCATGCCCCGCGTGTTGTCGCTAGTCCAGCACAACGTCAGGCCCGTGTTTTACAAATGCAACGCACCCACGGCAACAAATTTGTGCAACGCATGTTACAACGTGATCCTGATGATGATACGGCGACTGCCGATGCGGGCGGCGGTGGCGGAGCCACCAGTGATATGGCTTTACCACCCGGACCTGATGGTGGTGGTGCCGGAGCCGGTGGTGGTATGCCAATTGGCGATGGGTCCGTAACCTTGAATGCCAGCGGTGGCGTCCTAAGCATTGGTGCAGAGATTATTAATGCTAATGCATCGGTCTCCCGTTTTGGCGGCATTGTGCAGGGTACAACGATCATTGCCGATCATGTTGCGGCTTCAAGCTATACACCGGGCGCAGGGAATGTCCGGTAGACAGCACTGAAATTAACAATCTGAAAAAATGAAACGGCAGACTCAAAACCTGCCGTTTTTGTTCCCTCAATATAATTGAATGCACAAGCCACTTAAGGCAACATCACCCACCCAAAACTTTCACGTCCCAAGAAAATTCGCCGCGTGCGACGGACTCAGTCTATAGGATGCTGTTTTTTACCGATGGATTTTGATGCAATACAGTTAAGACAAGAGATTTGGCTGATTTTGAACACGGTAGGCTGAAGCCATACCGCTCGATTAAAAACAAGCATGCTGAAGCAAGCTATGTGGCTTCCCAACTGACTTGAGTTCCCCTTCTCCGGAGAAACGTAAGGGAAGAAGGGGAGCTTTAACCTCATTGAGAAGAATGATAGTGCGCTTGAGCGTACTTTGTTTTTGCATAGCCACTGGTTTCAACCTGTGGTGTGCTTTACGACGTGCAACACCTCGCAGGTTACAATGCATTGAAAACTTGATCACCGTGTTGTTGTCCAGTGCGGTTGGCCCATTTATTGAGCTTTTCTTTAGCATAGCTTCGCCAACCCCGCCGATCAGCCCGTTCATGAAAATCTTTGACAATGCCCAAGACATTAATTTCAGTTTGCTTCTTATCCGTCTTGCTATCGAGCTGAGATTTCAGCGCTTCCAAAAGTTCCCAATAGGTAAGGTCGGGCTCAATCGCCAATGTATTGCTTAAAAATGTGCCAAAATATTCGGTTTCCATATCGAGATTACGCGGAAAACGCTGACCGCTCAGCATGGTTTTGATTTGTTGAGACCGTTTATAGAACTCATCGAGTTCATCTGTCTCAATATATTGCCGAATCAATTCGCCATTACTGCGACCATCTTGCATATTCATGAGATCCGTAATGAAATCGCCAATCATTCGGTTAGTATGGCTCACCACTTCCGGCACATAATCTAATTGAGCGCTTAAGTCATAAAAACAGTGCCAATGGTCAACAAGTTTAGTCAGTTCCTCATTGATACCAATAATCAAGGATTGCTTGTCCTTCGTGATGAGCATCGTTTTCGCAATATAAATAACGGTGTTGAGCACAGCCAGAATCTCATAAAGATGATAAATAATCTGTTTCACCAGTTCATCACGTTCTTCAACATGTTGAGCATAATCGGCAATCGCCAGTTCAATTGGCATGGTCTTTAGATCAGCGGCATCTTCATCCAAGCCATGAATACTCAGTGAAATTTGCATGAGTTGCCGCATGAGATAGTCGGTCAATGAGTTTTCCGCTAAACCAGACTGTATGAGTTGATTATCCATACTTCCCCCAAGAAGATAAATAAATTGAATGAAATGAAGCCGGGAACAAAAAGTCCTTGGTAACCGTCATGACGTATCAACTTGGCAGTTTGTTCCATAAAAGTCAGCCCATTAGCGCGATTTTATAGTTTTTAAGATTGTGCACTTGGTCTACCAGTACTGTGATAATGGCCTTCATGCGTATATACGCTCAAAAACTTGCGACTCGATGCATGACATTTTAGAGATCGTTAATTTGGGGAAATCATTGCCCAAGAAATTTTGAAAAATCTACAGGGGGAAGATTTTCAGGAATTAAGCCGCTACGCGCTATTTAAGTACGAATTCGTCATCTCTCAATCATCACCGTACATAAAAGGGAGTGTCCGCTAAGCATCGCAACCTAACCCCCTCATAATTGGGGTCATCAAGCGCCGCCTCTTTTTCTAAAATGGATGGTATGGGAAATTGAATTTAGGGAGATAAATTTATTTTGTCACAATCCAATATAAATGACACAGATTCGCAACATATTCGCCTGCTTCAAGCTGTTTTTAGTTTTGACGACAATGATCTAGTTGCCAATCGCTACGGGAAAATAACCCCTGCCCAGCGATATCAACTGCGCGATTATTATCTCAAACGGCAAAATGATTGGTTGTGGCTCATCATAATAACCACCCTTGGCTTGTGGATTGGCCTTCCCAGTCTTTCAACTCATCAACCCTTGGTGGGCATTTTGGCGTTGTTGATCGTTTTTGGGGCGGATACCTTGCTGGTGGCCGATATGCTCTATAAACGCTCCGACAAAGCCTTGAATTTATTGGATGAAAGCCTTTTAGAAGTCAGCGGCACCGCTGTTTTAAGTAAAGATGAAAATAGCGCCAATACATTACTGCTTTTCTTGGCACCCACTTGGTATGTCTTGCAATCACTCACTTCTAAACCTCAATATAAAATTCGGATTGGAGATCAGCGCTTTACCGTTAATAGTGAGGCTTTTCAGGCGCTAAAAAATGGGGAGACGTATCGCGTCTATTTTGGCCGGAACAAAACGCCTATTCTCTCGATTGAACCCATTTCGCCTGCTGGTGGTTTACGCTATTTGCCGAATGCGCGGCCATCTATGCTTGAGTTAGATTATCCAACGAAGAAGAAAAAGAAAATCAGGGAGTAAGCCTTCACACGCGAACAAAAAACAGGACACGTAAAGTTGACGTGTCCTGTAATGTATAACCGAGTACTTTGCAGTTGCTAGTCTCTATCTTGTTGGGGTATATATATCTGTTATTGCGTAGTCCCCAAGGCCAGATTAACCGCTTCATTCAAATCGCCCTGCCACGGCTGGCCGTGTCCCGACAACATCGTAACAGCACCAAGTTCACGAAAACGTTCAACGGCGTGACAAGCTGTCGCATAATCGTTTGTCAAAATCGGCGGAACAATTTGCGGTTGACCTAGCGAGCCCGTTAATAAATTGCGCATGACCAAAGTATCCCCACTAAATAAGATCTGGTCATCTTCTAAATATAAGGCAACCTCACCGGGCGTATGTCCCGGAATGTGTAGGACACGCGGTTTACCCGGTACATCTAGCCGATCGCCATCTTCAAACGTATATGTTTTCGTAATACGGGGCAACGTGAAAACGCCGTTGCGGATAGCGTGTAGCAAAATCCGAGTGGTATAAGGTCGCCAGGCGTTAGACAATAATCCAAACCACGGCAGTTGCAAAATCCGTTGCGCGGCTGTTTGATCAGCCCGATGCACAAAAATTGGGACATTCGTCTTTTGGCGGAGTCGTTCGGCAAAACCCATATGGTCGGCATGGGCATGGGTTAATAAAATCGCGGCGACATCACTCAGATCATACCCCAACGCCTTGATACCTGCTTTAAAAATTTTGTAATGACCGGAAAAACCCGCATCTACCAACGTCAGACGACCGTCTTGCTGAATCACATACCAATTAAATGGACCCGTATCAAAATGATAGACCTCACCACCGGAGGCCAGTTTATATGTTTGCATCAGAGCATATCCTTGCTTACCAAAATTAGTCGATAGATGTACTATATGGTATGATTTTTGAACGGACAATGATTTTAGATGCGGAGTTTTTGCTTGAACGTTCAGATTGATGTTCTTGATGATATTTTGAGTACTATTCGCGTAGAAGGCACGATTTATTTTCAGAAAACATTTACGGGAGACTGGGGAATTGCGGTGCCAGCTACCCCGTTCAAAAAATTTCATATTATGGCCGATGGTCAGGCTTGGTTACGCGCATCATTTTTGCCAGAGCCCGTCCTTCTGAATGAGGGGGATATTATTGCTTTTCCCCAAGGCGATGCTTATCAACTCAGCGCCACACCGGAAACACGCTGTCAACCAGAGATCTCATTATGGGACGCTGAGAATTTAGATGAACAAATTTCAGACGCTGATGCGCCGCGCACAACAATTGTCTCCGGACATATTGCCTTTTTGCGCCAACTCGATCATCCCTTTGTGCGCAATTTGCCCCGTCTTTTACACGTCAACACCCACGAACAACAATATCGGGATTGGCTTCAAGCCATTGTTGAGATGTTGATCGCTGAGACAAAAACCTCACGTCCCGGCACAGGGAGTGTTATCAAGCGTCTTGCTGAAGTTCTGCATCTCTATACCCTGCGCGCCTATATTTTGTCACAGCAAAAAGCGGGAACTTATACAGCGGTTTTTAATGATCCATCCTTGTATCGGGCTTTGCAACTGATTCACGGAAATCTAGCGGTCGCGTGGACACTGGCCGATCTTGCCCAAGAAGTTGGCATGTCGCGTACGCTTTTTGCCACACGTTTCCATGATCTGGTGGGGGTTCCGCCCATGCGCTATATCACGCACTGGCGCATGCAAAAAGCACATGAATTGTTAGAGACAACGAATCTCACATTAGCCATTATCGCTGAAGAGGTAGGTTATCAATCGGAAGCGGCCTTCAATCGCGCCTTTAAACGAGAATTCGGCTTAACGCCCGGTAAAGCACGTTAGATCTAGGATGAGATTTTATTCCGAAGTACGCTATGGATAAAGCGCGGGGTCAAAAAACGCAGAAAAAAACAGGACACATAAGTTGATTGTGTCCTGTACAGTATGCTGTAGATGAGTTCGCTAACTGTTAAAAGTTAGTCTTGGCCTTCAGCTTGGGGTTCCAAATGAGGAGTCGCACCCACAATATTGGCATTCCATGTTTCCGCTTCCACATCATATTCAATTTCAGTGATAGATGTATTGGGAATATAGGAACCGGGGACTAAACAACTCAAGGGGATTTCCATATTTACGGCCGCACGCAATACACTGGCAATCGTTTCTTCATGGGTGACGACCATGATATGTTGATCAGGGTATTTGGCCAATAAATCTTGAACGGCTTCAAAGGCACGCGCTTGTTGATCTAAGTAACTTTCACCATCAGGACGGGCGTTGTGGTGAGGATCACTCATCATAAACTCAAAACCTTCAGGGTCCCAAGCTTTGATTTGATCAACTGTCAAACCTTGCCATTGACCGGCATCCATTTCGCGGAGGCGACGATCAAATTGAACTGGCATATTAAGGTAGGAAGCGATAATTTGCGCCGTTTCACTGGCGCGTGGTAAATCACTACTGTACAAGACATCGACATCAGTTTGCACGCTGGCAAGGTATTGTCCCGCGGTATGGGCTTGGTTGCGTCCATTGTCGTTTAGGGGCACAACCGCATGACCTTGCCAACGGCCATCCTGGTTCCAAATAGTTTGTCCGTGGCGTAATAATGTAATCCGAGTAGGCATAAGCTAATTACTCTCTGGCTAGTTTGATTAGATATCCTGGCACACTATATCACAAATGGCGGGGTTCGCTTTTGTGAAATATAACCAAGTTTGACCAATTTTTCATAAGTTGTCGCTATAATTTAGTACGAGTTCAAAAGTAGTAAAGTTTCAACGGGCTAGTCTCTTTAAACGGTAATTTATCAACATGGGGGAACCCATCATGGATGAGAAAAACAAGCAAATTCTTGAGATTTTGCAAACAGAAGGGCGTATTGCCCATACGAAATTGGCTGAAATCGTTGATTTATCAGCCCCCGCCGTTTTAGCGCGGGTACGCAAGCTAGAAAAGCAGGGTATCATCACTGGTTATAAGGCAATTGTTGACCCGAATAAGGTTGGCTTGGGCGTGACCAGTTATGTTGGTGTATCGGTGATTCACCATCACCGCGAACCACATGCTCAGATTGGCGAACGCTTGCAGAATCTCCCACAAGTATTGGAAGCGTATCACTTAACAGGTGAAATTGACTACTTACTCAAAGTTTCGGTACCAACTATTGAAGCCTTGGAACAATTCTTAATGGAAGATTTGGCCAATATCCCCGGTTTGGACAAAGTTCATACCAGTGTGGTGCTATCGACCGTTAAAACCAATGGCGTCATTAATGTGGATAGCGATGAAGACGATATTGAATATTCAATGTCCAGTAATGGCTATGTGGGTAATGGTCATTATGGGGGTCACTTCGACTAAAATTCGCCCGTATCTACAATCTGCTTGCCCAAACTCTGCCGCCGTGTATTCTCATGGCGGTTTTTTTGTTTTTATCACATGCCCAACGGAAAAATACATAGATTTTTCCCTACCAGTGATGTCCTTCCTCTGTTATCCCTGAATCTTTTATACGCAACGCGAAGCTGTTTTTAGTACTTGAATTGACCCTAGTGTGATCTGCCAAATAGATTAATGATGGCATTGGTAGTGGGGCATCTGTGTATGCCCCCGCAAATAAACAATCCAAATTAGTCCCTACTAAAGATGATCACAACATCACAAATTTGTAGGGGGGAGGCATGCCTCCCCCGCATTTTAATATCCCATTTAATTATTCAAATAGCGTTATTGGTTCGTCTCACAATTGACCGGATAGGTCGGCCCAGCGTACATGACTAATCCAAGAATTGAAGCTTGCTTTAGCATGCTTGTTTTTATAGCTAGCGGTATGGCTTCAGCCTACCGCGCTTCTCGGCCACACACTTTTATTCACTGGCCAGTTGATACTTCTCAAGGGTGGGTGTCCAGCGGGGAATTTGTCTTTCGACGATGACTTCAATAACAATATTTGATTCGGTATCCGCAATAAGCTGGTCCATCTCAGCTTCCCAATCCCAAGGGGTAAAATAGGAGCCAAATTCGTTTCTCGAGATAAAAACGCTATTTCTAAAATTTTCAGCCAGGAAGCCTATGGAATAATCAAGAAAGGAATCGTGAAAAAATATCGCATTGACGGTGTTATCTTCGCACAAGAATTGTTGAACTGACTGCGCATCACCCAACCCGCTTGTATAAAGCACAGGCGTGGCACATCGTTCGCTCTCATCCAAACTTACATGTGGATACACTTGCGGGAATTCATCTTGCAAATTTAGCGCCAGCGCAAGATCGCCACCCGCTGAATCATGAATTTCTTCATAAGTCAGTGACGCAAAAGGAAGCGGGGCCAGTTCTGGATAATAAGTCCGTAATTCGTTGATAATTTGCTCGTAACCGACAAATGCCCCAAACGTATTCCAATGGGTATCCGTTTCGAAATAGAGTAAATGGTTATCCGCCGCATTATTTTTATGATCGAGGAGCCCTTGCCGCAAGTCAACGACATGAATATCCGTGCGCGCATGGATAATGGGTAAAAATTGGTCAAGGAGCGTGTTATCGGGATGAACAACAGGATATTGGGGTGGAAAGTATTCTGGATAGATTGATTTTTTATCCGGCACAAGCACTAACACATAATATATTCCACGGGCGGCTAACCAATCCCGTCGATATTGAAAATCACCCTCCCAATATTCATAATCGGCATCACCATACTGCACCACTCCTTGAAAATCTTTCGCGGTATACGGCAACGCATAATAAAGCCAATGATCGTCACCAATGATTACCAATTCGTTGGGCGATTTTTTGAGCGCGAATACATCCAGATAGGCTTGGGAATAGACGATATCATCCCGGAAACCGAGTTGGTCGTTCACATATTCCTCAATAGCCTTGGCGTCGACATTTTGGACGTCATCCAGTTGCGCTAATTCCCGATTTTCAAAATCGGAAACCGCCTTATCGGGCGTTACTAACATGGTGAGTGAAGGGACGCTGATAATTGCGACGAAAATCACCACCGTTAGAATTTGCACAACCTTTTTAGAGAAAAACATGCAACCGACTTCCTGAGATTATCGCTTCACGGGTTTAACTGTTGAGAAATTCTATTTCCCATTTAGCACGATTAGCATTCCGGGCAATCTTACCACTCGACGTTTTGGTAAGCCACTTTTCATCAACTAAAGTGACGAAACGAGCCGTGATGGTCGTTTGTGACCCGATGATGTGCCGAATATTGCGTACAATGGATTGGCGTGTTTCAGCATCTTGAGCTGTACATTCAGCCACGATGGCAATCACTTGGGTACCTTCATTTTCATCCCAGACACCAAATACCACATTTCGACCGGGTTTAAGGCCATCAATATTAGCGTTATTCACAATCGCTTCAATATCTTGCGGATAGACGTTTTTACCCGCCGCGATAATGAGGTCCTTTTTGCGCCCAATGATATAGACTTCATTTTCGACCATATAACCCATATCACCCGTTAAATACCACCCATCCACCAATAAATTTTCATTTAATTTGGGGCGATTAAAATAACCGGTCAGCATACTGTCGCTATGGATCGCAATTTCGCCCACACGCCGCTCAGCGAGTGGTTGATTCTCGCTGTCCAAAACTTTAACCTCGACATTGGCAATCGGCTTGCCACAGGACACGAGCGTCATAGCTTGAGGATGATCCGATTCGACTGGCTCAGCAAGCTGGCTATCTTCAAGAGTTTGTTGATTAATAATATCTATCTGCGGGGCCTGATTGATGGGCGTTTGCGTAACGGCAAAGGTATTTTCAGCCATCGCATACGAAACCCCTAGTTGCTTGAGCGTAACCCCATAATCTTGAAAACGCTCAAAAAAAGCAAGATGACTTGCCTGATGGACGGGTTCTGAACAGTTAATAAAAGAGCGAATACTGCTTAAATCAATCCCATTCAGATTGCCTTTGCGTATCCGACGGGTACAGTGGTTATAAGCAAAATTAGGTAACCAGCACAAGGTGCCGCTGAAGTCAGTAATGGCCTGAAATAAAATGGCCGGATGTCGCACCCAGTCAAAGGGCGATATGATGACCAGCGGAATACCTTGCATAATTGGCAATAAAAATCCCGCAATTAAGCCCATATCATGATAAAGAGGAAGCCAGCTGACAATGACATCCTCCGCATTAAGTTCTAGACTGCTGGCATAGCTGGCCAGCTGATTGAGAACCGCCTGATGGCTCAACGCCACGCCTTTTTGCAGACCGGTTGTTCCGCTCGAATGTTGCAGAAATGCGATCTGATCGGACGCTGGCAGATAATCTGGCCGCTGGGATTGGTTGACTACCGTTATTTCGCTGTTACTGTAAACGGGGCACGGCACGCTCGCCTTTAAGTCCACTGCGAAATCGGCTGTCGTTAAGACTGCCTTGGCGTTTGAATGTTGGACAAGGAGCGCCATATTTGAAAAATATTTGTCAGGATCTAGCTTTTCAGTTAACGTCGGAAACATCGATGGGATGGCGCCCATCAAAAGTGCGCCCCAAAAAGCATACATGCTCTCTAGATCTTGGGTGTGTGCAATAATAATCACATCCCCCGGCTGAATACCCAGGCTGTGCATAGCCGAGGCATATTCTTCAGCTTTTTGGGTGAATTGCAACCGGCTGATGTGGATCGGGTCATGCCCGGTTTCCACATAAATAATGGCCGGATCTGTGGTTGGATTCCGCAATGTTTGGGCAGTGAGCAGGCTTGTAAACTCAGACCGTGTGTGAAGATTCAACATCATGTGGTTATTGGTTGTCTCGTTCCACACGGGCCACAATTTGCGCCAGCGTATTCATCTTATCTACCGTCAGATCAGGATCGGGAATGAACACATCAAACTCACCTTCAATGAAGACCGCCAGTTCAGCCAAAGCGAACGAATCAATCAGCCCACTGGTAATAAGTGCTTCATCATCTTGGAGGATATAGTTTTTATCGCGCATCAACGTATGCGTGATATATTGCGCAATTTTCTCTTTGACTTGATTCATATCGTGCCTCTTTTATATGTGGATTTAGTCTTATGAGTCTGGCCTAAAACCGAAAATAAATAAATGGCGAATATGCCTCCGAAACAATGGACATAATCGATAAGAGCATGACGGAGACGATGACGCCGAGCCGCCAAAGAGGGATTCCAAATTCGTTAAAACTCGGATTGTTCGGCAGTTTGGGAAATACTTTATCAAATAATTTTGAGACTTGGATCGTGCTTAAGAATAGGGCCAGCCCGAAAACCAAAATGGTTTCACGGTTGAAGTACTGAATCAGGGAATATTCAGGATTTTCCCCCGCAAAACTAAATAATCGCGCAAAATAAGAAAAGGCTTGTTCAAGCGTCGCCGCCCGGAAGAAGACCCACGCCATCAAGACCACAAATAGCGCATAGATATGTTGCAATCTTCCCAGCTTTTTCAGGTGCCCTCGCAAAAAACTTTGTTCAATGGCCAGAAATACACCAAATATTCCGCCCCAGACAACAAAGTTCCAACTCGCCCCATGCCATAACCCGATTAAAAGCATGGTCGTCATGGTCGATATAATTTGAATTTGGGTACGTCGTGCGACTCCCCACTTTCGTAATAAACTGCGTGAAAGCGGCGAGAAAAGATAAAGTCGAAACCAGGTTGATGCTGAGATATGCCAGCGCTGCCAAAATTCTTGAATGGATTTGGCCGTGTAAGGATAATTAAAATTTTCCGGCAATGTAAAGCCAAACATCATGCCTAAGCCAATGGCCATATCCGAATAACCGGAAAAATCAAAAAAGATTTGAAGCGCATAACTAATGAGGGCAAACCAAGCCAAGGCCGCGCCCAATTGACTAACTTCATGCGCAAAAACTTCATCCACCACAATAGCTAACACATCCGCAATAAGGACTTTTTTGCCCAGCCCTAAACTAAATCGGTAAATACCACTGATAAAACTATCCAGCGTTATGGTCCGCGCGTTTAATTGAGCATTGATATCTTGATAACGGACAATAGGACCCGCAATCAGTTGGGGGAAAAGCGCAATATATAGGCCCACTTTGAGCGGATTGCGTTGGACAGCGGCCGTATTCCAGTAAACATCCATGACATACGACATGGCCTGAAAGGTAAAAAATGAGATACCAATGGGCAAATGGGTGGTATGAATGCTTAAAAGTTGACTGCCATAGACGGCGTTTAAATTATCAACAATAAAATTAGCGTATTTAAAATAAGCCAAAAAACCTAGATTTAAAATAAGCCCCACAATAAGTAATAAATTTTTAGCGGACTTCTCCCGATAGCGATCAATGAATAACCCAATCGTATAATTTGTCAGTATCGAGGCCAGCATCAATACAACAAAAAAACCTTCACCCCAAGCATAGAACACTAAGCTCAGGATCAGGAGCAAGTAGTTTTTGGCACGATCCGGCACAATAAAATATGTTGCCAGCGTAAATGGCAAGAAGAAAAAAATGAAAATTACAGAGTTAAAGACCAATGTTCACCAACAACCCAACAGAACCCATCTATAAATCGAACATACATACTACAGTATACGCCAAGATATTATCAACGCTCTTGATCGAATTGCACACAAAAAAATAGGTCGAGCAATATCTCACTCGACCTATTTTGAAATCCTCGAATTTAGCGTACTGCGTCAGCCTGATTGACCAACTCGATAAACGCATCTTCCAACGATGGTGAAATGCGTTGCATGCCATCAAGTTTATCCGTGCCATTGAAATTAGTGTGCAGATATTTCTCCACGGACGGCGCATCTTGCGTAATCACATGCACCGCCGCCCCAAATAAACTAACCGAGCGCGCATCAATCGAGTGTTCTTGAATGGCCGTCTTCAGCCGTTGTTGGGCCATCACGGGGTCACGTGGCTCAAAGCTGACGACCTCACCCGGAATGGTATTCTCCACGATATTGAGTGGCGTGCCATGCGCAATGATATTGCCATAATAGATAAAGCTGACTTGTTCGCAATGTTCAGCCTCATCCATATAATGTGTTGTCACAAAAATCGTGATGCCACTTTGCGTCAATTCATAGAGCAAATCCCAAAATTCACGCCGCGATACGGGATCAACGCCTGCGGTTGGTTCATCAAGGAAGACCAATTTCGGTTCATGGATAATCGCCGAGCCGAGCGCCAAACGTTGCGCCCAACCACCCGACAATTCATCGGTGCGGGTGTCTTCATGCCCATGTAAGCCTGCCATATCGAGCACGAAATCCATCCGTTTACGGAGTTCAGCCCCTTCAAGGCCATAACTCCGCCCGAAGAACCGCAGATTTTCCTCAACAGTTAAATCGCTATAGAGCGAGAATTTTTGCGACATATAGCCAATTTCTTGGAGCAACCCGCGCCGATTACGTCGAATATCTTGCCCCAAAATCATCGCCGTACCACTTGTCGGTTTTAGCAAACCAAGCAACAATTGAATTGTGGTCGTTTTGCCGGAACCATTCGGACCCAAAAATCCAAAGACCTGCCCGCTCGGCACATTCAAATCAATGCCGTTCACTGCGGTGAAATTTCCAAATTTCTTGGTGAGTTTGTCTGTTTGAATAACCATCACGCCCTCCTTAACTCACACTGCGCCGATATTGCCGCGCCGTAACACTGATAATCACCGCGCCAATCGCCACGAGTAGCAAAACATGCGGATATAAAATACTGACGTTTGAATCCTTGAGCATGATGCCCCGCATGATAATCAGCCATTGCCGAATCGGGACAAAGGTTGCAATATCGCGCAACAACGGCGGCATCGTCTCAACCGCCACGGCATAACCAGAGAAAATCATATCCACCATCGCCACCACAAAGACCAGCAAGAAGGCTTGGAGTTGGGTCTTACTCGCCATACTTGCCAACACACCTTTACCCATTTCGGCCAAGAGATAGAGCACGGCAAGAACGAGGAGCAAGATAAGCGAACCTCGTAACGGCACCCCGAATAGCACCACCGATATCGTCAACATGGTGATAAATAGAATATAACCAACCATCATCGGAGTGAGCGCCTTGCCCAAAATCACTTCCACCGGACGGAACGGCATCACGAGCAATTGTTCATAGGTACCGCGTTCACGTTCCCGTGAAATACCCAATGCCGCGATGGCCACTGTCATCATGTAGAACATCAGCGCCATTTCCGATGGCAACGTATACCAACTTCGATGCAAATCTTCGTTATAGCGCACCGTGATTTGGGGCACCTGATCCGCATAATCTTCAGGTTCCATCCCAAAACGTTCGCGCATCCCTTGCGCAAAAATGACCTCTTGCGCTGTGCGTTTCGCTTCCAGCGCACTCATCGATTGCGCCCCGTTCAAAATGACTTCCACTTCGGGTTCATTCCCAGTGGCCACATCTTCCCCATAATTTTCGGGAATAATAATAGCAATCACTGCCGTATCCAGATTGATAAATGTGCTGGGTTTAGCCATTTCATCTTCAAGTTGCGACCGTTTATCGATGTTATCAACCAGTGTCAGCGTATCGGTTTCGTCGAGCGCTTCAATCAACGCCGCACTTTGGGTGCTTTGGTCTTGATCGAGCACCAGCATCGACACATTTTCAATCGGTTGATTGGTCGCCCATGCCACCAGCATCAACTCACTAACCGCCCCAATCAAGAAGAAGGGAATCAACACCCGATCTTTGCGCAAATGGAGCAGTTCTTTCCATGCAATGGTGAGAATACGACTGATCATGCGGTCACCTCCTTGCGACCGAGCAATTTCTTAAGAGAAAAGGTCATAATGACTTTTTTGCGGAAGATCCACGCCGCGACTTCTAGCAATTCCATCGCCAGAATGAACAGAATCAGCGTGGGGAACCATAAATCACTTAACGAAGCCCCCTGCAATTGAATGGCCCGACTCGCCGCCACATAATGCGTTGAAGGGAGTTCAATCGTTTCCCATTGCATCAAACGCGGCATCGCGCTTACCGGGAAGAATAACCCCGACAAGAAGAACGGTGGCACAAAAAAGATCAAGGCCGTGACGATAATCGCCACTTGTTGACTGCGAATCAGAACCGCAATCAACATCCCGACGCCCAGATTCGCGACCATAAACAGCAGAGCGATAATCGAATAATCAATCAGGCTACCCTCAAACGGCACATCATAAACAACCCAGCCCAATACCAGCAAAACATAGACATCAATCATGCCAAAGACCAGATAGGGGAGCATTTTGCCAATCAGCAACGCCCGTTTATTAATGGGTGAAGCCACCAATTGTTCTAACGTCCCGGCCTCATTTTCGCGCGCAAACGAAAGTGCCAGGGCAATCGCGGGCAAACTCAACATCATGGCCGCCAGACCCGGATAAATATCCACCACCGAGCGCAATTCTGAGTTATAGAGTGTTTCCTCTTTGACGCGAATCGGTGGATCGAAGAGAGTCGGGTCCATGTCCATGGCGACAAGTTGGGCACTAGCCAATTGGCGCGTATGCTCATCGGAAATCCGATACACTTCATCGAGTACCGCTTCTGCCGAGACGGGTTCTGTGCCATCAATCACGGCGGAAACAGGTGTCATAGCCAGATTCGTATTCAAGTCGCCATAATCGGACGGGATAATCACCAAGGCCACAATATCGCCCTGTTGCATCAAATCATCGGCTTCAGATTGACTATCCACTTCATGGGTAATATCAATCACATCCGTCGCCTTGAACTGA
>JBNLCD010000017.1:0-24520 GCA_050303635.1 Anaerolineae bacterium | reverse complement strand
ATTGCAAGTTGTCGCCTTCATTCGATTCATCGACAGCGGCTCCGGTATCAGCCTGATAGGTGATCCGATGCGAACCCGGTGAGGTGAAGGTCACCGTCAAGCCACCTGCCGGGAAGCTGTAATTAGCACCGGGGGCGAGATCGGTTACATTTTCGGTCACTTGATTACCGTCCGGCAAGCTAATAATAATGGCAAAGGCTCCCGTATTTTGGCCCCCTGTATTTTGGACCGTGAAGGTATAGGTGGCGGATGCACTACCATCGAGACCAGCTTGCAACGAGGTTAAACCACTTGGTTGTAAGGCTACAATATTCGGCTTGCTCGGTGCTTCAGATGGGGCCAGCGTTGGCGTAGGTGCTTGGGTTGGTGTCGCAAATGAGCGGACCGGAACAGTGCTACAGTTACCGAGCAACGTAGCATAATTACCATAAATCCAGCCCGTTTGGGTGCTGACAATGGCCCGAACTTCATACCATGAATTATCGGACAACCGTGAAATCATAGGCGCTTCATCGCCAATCACAAAATAGCCCAACAAGTTTTCGTCAGTGACTTCGGGTGAACTCCGGAAATTGAGGCGGTCGGCGTCGATCCGGGCGCGACAATTGGGATTATAAGTTGGGACGACTGTGAAGACCGCCGTGGCCCCACCAATACTTGATCCACTGCCGGTGGTCGCTTGTTGCGTCGCAATACTGGTATCAACAATCAATACTTGGACATTGGCCGTTGTGCCCCGCGTAGAACCGCGATAGGGAATCACGGATAGCACGACATTACCCGGTGCACTGGGGGCATCCCAGGTCAGGTTCACCGTTAAATCTTTATCACCCGCCGGATTCAATGAGGGTTTTTGATCAACAACAATATTATTGGCTCGAAGCTCAACGCGTGTCACCCCCGTTCCATCCGGGTCAGTTACTTTGGCTTGAACCGTAATCGATTGCCCCACCGGAAATGATGTACTGGCCGCGGGTGACACAATCTGAGAAGTCATGGCGCGTAACGGACCAATTTGGGTAGGGAGGTTGTCTTGGGAAGTTAAGTTACATGCGAGAGCCGACATCGTTAAAATCATGATTAAACTTAAAACAGGCAAAGCTAGGGCGCGAAATGGATGCTTCTGCATAAGTGGCTTACCTTAGTCTCTGGGCTGAACATTGCAAAATAAAATATTTTCGTTTCGATCTGTGTTTTAGCACGATATATCAGGCGATCATCGGCCTTTTAATACGGGAATTCTTAAGACCAATCACACTGTCTGAGCCAAACACGTTTTTACATATCCTGATTCTAAAGGGAGTGCTCAGGATTAGCAAATATTATTCCTAAACTGACCTCCCCTAGACAGAAACGCCTCTATCCAGTAAACTTGCGTGACGCTTTCGGTTTTTGAGAAAGCGCTTATTTATGTAAGGACTTATTGCAGTCATCAACACCGCGCTTGCGGTTCCCAAACAAGCATTTTTGGTCTAGGAGAAACAATTCCGATGAGTAATGAACGTTATGCATTAAGTGCCCAAGCGCGTACCGTTGTGGGTAAGAAAGTCAAGCAATTACGCGCCAATGGCGAAATTCCTGCAGTTATCTACGGGAAAACCCAAGAACCTGTCCATGTCCAAATTCAATGGCCCGACTTGCGCGTGGCTCTCTTGGAATCGGGTGGTACCGGTTTGGTTGATGTAAATGTTGGTAGCGAAACTTATACCACATTGGTGCGGGTTGTTGATCGTGACCCCGTACGCCAAGATGTTGTTTTGCACGTCGATTTTTACGCCGTAAATCTTAAAGAAAAATTGGTTAGCACCGTTCCAGTTTCAATGATTAACAACGAAGAAACCGCCCTCCGCATAGGTGGTCGTGTTATCTTTGAAACCACATCTGTTGAAGTTGAATGTTTGCCCACCAATATTCCAGATGAAATTATCGTTGATACCTCTGTTTTGACCGAAATTGGTCAATCTATTTTGGTATCCGATTTGCCGACTATTGAAGGCGTTGATTTCGTAACCGATGGGGATACCCCGGTTGTTCGGACCGACTACTTGCCGACTGAACCTGCCGCTGATGAAGCTGACGGTGGCGAAGAACTCGGCGAAGGTGGTGCAGAACCAGAAGTTATTGCCCGTGGCAAGGAAGATGAAGACGAAGAATAATTTCTTCATCTCTGTCGATTTGATACTAAAAAGCGGTATTTAGCCTGCGGGCTATACCGCTTTTTTCACTATTTAAGCCGTTTTATCAGGTGATCGGTACGTTATCATCGGCTATTTAGACTGACTCGCTATACGCATTCTGGTCAGTGCAATGGTATATTTAAGAGAAACCATTTAATCAACAGATTGCACACCCCAAAGACCTATGGACCGAGAATCCCTTATTGAATTCCTCATTGTAAGTAATGAAACATTGGCCGCCGCTATTGTTATCATTACGCTGTCAATTCTACTCTACAATCTGACGCGTAATGTACATAACCGTGTCAATCGCGCCTCCAGTATTTTGCTGGGGAGTGTGATGGTATCCTACTTGGCCGATACATTTATTGCGCTAGAGCCCAATACCCGCGCCCTCGAAAATTGGTTTCGCTTCCAATGGATTGGGGTTGCGTTGGTGCCAGCGGCATTATTCCACCTTTCCGATGCATTGCTCGAAACAACGGGGTTAGTATCCAAGGGCAAGCGCCGCCGGGTTACTCGAATTTTATATGGAGTCGGTACCGCCTTTGCCGCCGGAGCCTTATTCTCGGACTGGGTTGTGGATGATTTGATTCGGGAACCCGTTGATTATATGTCAGTTGGTAGTTTGTTCCCTATCTACTTAATGTATTTTGCATCCGCTATCGCCGGCGCGATGTTTAATGTTGTGCGGGCGTGGCAACGTTGCCTAACAACATATACCCGTCGGCGAATGACGTATTTGATGAGTGTATTTTTGATGCCCGCGCTGGGTATTTTTCCCTACTCGCTTGTTTTCTCTTTATTCTCGGCTGATGCAGGTGGTTTACCCGAAGGCTGGTTGTGGCTCATTTTCAATATCGCAAACTTGGCGATACTGGCCATGATCGTTTTTATGGCCTACCCCTTGGCCTTTTTCGGTACTTATCAATCTGACCGTTTGGTCCGCGCCCAATTTTTAGAATTTATGTTGCGCGGTCCTTTGATTGGGATTGTCGTTATTTTTGTGCTCCAGATTTTCCCGCGTTTTCCTGAATTATTAGGTATTCGCGGCGAAGAAATTTTGCCTTTTGCTGTTGTCGGCACGATGTTGTTTTTACATTGGATGACAACCCTCGCCATGCCATATTTGGAGCAATTCCTTGTTTATACCGGCGATCAAGAGCAAGCTCGCCGTTTGCGTGAAATCAGTGAAAACTTAATGACGCGCGCGGACAGTGCGCAACTGCAAGAAGCCATCTTAGCCGCCATTTGTGATCAATTGCGGGTGCCAACTGCGTTTATTGCGTCTGTTCAACCCGATGGCACCACTCGGCTCGAACAAGTCGTGGGTTATATTCCAGATCAACATGGCAAAGGCGTCAAAGGGGATCGCACCGATTTGCTGACTGCGATAAAGGCAGACAGCGAAGTCTTAGCCATTGATGTCAACGATGTGTCACATGATGGTGATTTTTTCCGTTGGCAATCGTTCTGGCTTAAGCCATTGCATGTGCCCATAACCATTCTTGACGATGAAACCCACGCCTCCCTCAATGAAAAATTACCCCTCTTAGGTGTGTTAGGGATTTGGTCATCGGCCGAGTCTCTTGAATTTGAAGATGAAGAACAAGAAGTTCTCGATTTGTTGATGCTTCGGGCCAGTTATGTGCTGATGGATATGCAGTTGCAAGTTCAGATGCTCAATGGATTAACTAATCTGATGGTAGCCAGTCGCCAACCGGCCTTGGGGAGTAACGCGGCTCCCGCGATTAGCCCGTATGGTCAATTAGCTGTTGTGAATAATATCGAAGCGGTCGATGGACCTGCACCGCAATTTGTGGCAGATGAAGCGTTTAATGATCTGGTTAAAGAAGCGCTTCGTGATTATTGGGGTGGCCCGAAACTCTCCGAAAGCGAATTGCTCAAGCTGAACGTGGTCAATAGCGCCGCTGAAGAAACAGAAGGCAATCGGGTTCGTGCGCTCCGCCGCATTTTGAGCGATGCCATCGAAAGTCTTAAACCGGAAGGTCAGCCGAATCTGACCACAACAGAATGGTTACTTTATAACATTCTGGAAATGCGCTTTATGCAAGGCCGTAAGGTGAAAGAAGTCTCACGCCGTTTGGCTATGAGTACCTCTGACTTTTACCGCAAACAACGGGTAGCCATTGAAGAAGTGGCCCGTATTATTGCGGAAACCGAAGTGCAATTTACGGAACAAAACGGGCACTCACCAGATAATACCACTTCTGAAATTGCGGCGATAAACACTACGCCTCAGTCACTTGAGGATTAAAACTGCATGAGGTGTTTGTAATAATTCGTGACCTAATTCCCTCCAATAAGTGTGAAAGACTATGTGAGAGGTAAGGACTATGGCAAACAAAAGTATTGTTGGTATTGCGATCCCGACGCAGAAAAAAGTTCGCGTGGAGTTCAACGGTGAAGTTATCGCCGAAAGCGCTGAAACACTCTTAATGCGTGAATCGCACTATGAACTGAATTACTATTTCCCCATCGAGTCGGTAAAACAAGACTATCTGGTTGATAACGGCCACACTGAAACATCTGGTTATCGAGGTTTAGCCCGTTTCTGGGATGTGCAAGTGGGGGATAAGCGCGTTGAAAATGCCGCATGGGAACATCCCGATGAACCCAGCAATGCCAAGCGTCCTGATTTGCGCGGCTATATCAGCTTCAAGTTCCACAAACTGGATACATGGTATGAAGAGGCCGAGGAGATTATTGTTCACCCACGCGACCCCTTCCACCGGGTTGATATTGTGCAAAGTGATCGGCAGGTGCGGGTTGAAATCGATGGCGTGACTGTAGCTGAAACCAACAAAGCAATGTTTCTCTTCGAAACAGGTCTACCAGCCCGCTACTATATTCCTCAAGATGATGTCAACATGAACTATCTAACCCCCGTTGCTGACAAACAAACAGGCTGTCCATATAAAGGTTGGGCCAATTATTGGTCTGTCAATGTGGACGGGACAGATTATGGTGATGTGGTGTGGAGTTATCTGACCCCACTCGACGAATCACATAAAATCAAAGGCTTGCTCAGTTTCTACAACGAGAAAGTTGATATCTATGTTGACGGTCAACTTGAAGAACGGCCCCACACCGTTTTTGCCTAGCCTCAAATGAAATAAATTGAGGCCACGACATGCCGTGGCCTCAAAAAATATTGTCTATTTCATATCCCCAAATTATTTCGACCGTTTACCCAACTTGGCCTGATTCCGCACCGCGACAATTTCGGCCATGATACTTAGCGCAATTTCCGCGGGATTTTGGGCCTGTAAATTCAAGCCAATCGGCGTCCGCAAACTCGCAATCTGGACATCCGTCAAACCCCGTTCCTTGAGACGGATGATGCGTTTTTGGTGCGTGGTGCGACTACTCATCACCCCGACATAGGGCAAATTCTGGGTAAGGGCAAATTCAAGCGCAGGATCATCAATTTTGGGGTCATGGCTCAAAATAACGAGGTAGGTTTGGGTGGTCCATGCAATTTGGGGAAAAGCTTGGGCCGGATAATCCGCGTAAATTTCTTTCACCTGTGGGAAACGTTCGCGATTGGCAAAAGTACGGCGTGGATCAACCAACACCACATTAAAACCCAGTTCCGATGCGAAATGTTGCAAATGGGTGGCGACATGCACCCCACCGACAATTACGAGTTGCGGACGTGGTTCATGCACATCAATCAGCACATCCCATTCGGGTTTCTTTAGGCGATTTGATAGCGGTGTTAGCCAATTTAAGAACGCGTGTTGATCGCGCTTCGTGGCTAGTCCCGCCGAAGCATAAAGCACCTTGCCATCTTGGAATAGCATTTTTTGCCCAAGGAGCGGCCCCTCTAGAACGGTTATTGTGGTGAGACGCGTATCCACTTGAGTTTGGAAATTATCCCACCAGCGCGTATCAAGTGGTTCGACAAAAACATCAATCTCGCCGCCACAGGCCAGTCCGACCGACCATGCCGTATCATCACTCACCCCAAAATGCAAAAGCTGAGGTTGCCTATTTGCCAGCACCTCCTCAGCGGCTTGAATGACAGCCGTTTCCACACAACCACCACTTACTGAACCAACAATCTCTAAATCAGTCGTGATCGCCATCTTAGCGCCCACGGGACGTGGAGACGAACCCCAAGTTTGCACTACGGTGGCCAGCGCAATATCTTTGTTGTCAGCTAGCCACGCATTGATGCTTGGACGAATATCATCTATCAAAATTAACGCACCACAATTTGTTCAACATTCCATACCCAGCGTACATCATACTCACCGGGATCTAAATCATAATAACCATAGGGATAGACCAGACGCAGAGGTCCTTGCCCTGACGGCGTGAGATAAACACCATCTGCTTTGGTCGCCAAAATGGACGGATAGTCATAGGCATCGCTGAGCGGAACGGTCACTGTAAAACCATCACGCGCGATCACATCAATTTCGCTAGCACCTTCGCCAATACCAACCACATCCAGCACCGAACTCAATAAAACACCTTGGAAAACGGTATCTGTGCCAGAACCAAATTCATCAAATGTTTGATATTCCACCACACCTAAGGCTTCGAGTCGAATCAGGTTAAATTGAACCGTATTCACCTCGGCGGTGGAGGCATTCGACGTCGAAATATTGCCAGTTACGGTCAAAACCACTTCATCACCGGGCAC
Source organism: Anaerolineae bacterium (assembly GCA_050303635.1). Taxonomy (GTDB): domain Bacteria; phylum Chloroflexota; class Anaerolineae; order Aggregatilineales; family J027; genus JAKEEQ01. The sequence continues at coordinate 17,668 of JBNLCD010000017.1, read as the reverse complement.
CGGCACTTCGTCACCGGCTTGGATAACAGGCCGACTAATCACGGTATAAATCGGGGTGCTCGTCGGCGGCGCATCTGTTGCCTTGTTGTTATTATCCTCAGCATCATCGCTCGAACTCGAGGCGAGAAACATCAGACCCGCCAATGCGGCAATAATCACAACAATGACAAGCAATAGCATAGCCCGTAATTTTGGTTTCTGCTCCATCAACCCTTATCCTTCCAGTGCGCAAACGTAGGCAATGGCTTCATTATACCCACGTTTAGTTGGAATACGGTAAGCAATTTGTCTTCAGCCCCATTGCTTAACTCTAGATGAGTGGAATCTTAATAAGTTTTCAAGTCGTGTTAAGAATTTCACAATAATTTGTGGCTAAACTCCACCCTGATGAAGATTCAAATCGCGAATAATAATGGGAAGCGAGATTAACTCATGAAAACATATCGTCATATTGTGGGCCTTGTGCTCATTTTGAGCTTTTTGAGCGTTTTCCCGCTCAATACCCAGGCCCAAACACCGTCCAGCGTCGTAGTCGTCCTCAATCCGACTGATTTTGCCGCCGGATTGAATTTGGGGAATGCCACCGGTGAGGCTTATGTGGATTCCGCTGAAGGCTATGTCCATATTACCCTCAATACAAATGGGGGTACCTTGCCCGAAGGTGTTGTGTTGGAAGGTTGGCTCGTTGATGCCGGACTTGACGGTGGACCGGGAATTACGAATGCCAGTGGAGGCGATGAACTCCTTGGAGCCGCATACTTAAATGAAGATTTTGCTGACCTTGCTGAAACCGCGCCGTTTGCCCAAAGCACCGGCACGCTCCATAGTATGGATGGCTTAAATTATGAACTTGTTTTTGCTCTGCCAAATGCCAATTTTAGCCCATATGATGCAGTTGTGATTACCGCTGAAGCCGATGGCAATCAAGGTAATTTTGACCCACGCCCCGGCACGCCTGTTTTAGAGGGTGATATTGCCGCCGGTACCGCGGAAACACGCGAAAAATTAACCGTTGTCGTTGGTGACGAGGGTGCAGGCTATGATGTTAATTTGCAAGTCGCCACCACGGACCCGACGTATGGCTTTTTGACCGGAAATCTCCGGATTTATGAGAGTGGCCGTCTGACCGCGACCATCAATCCCAACGGCGCAACTATTCCGACCAATTATGTTGTTGAGGTTTGGTTGATTGATGCCGGTTTAATCACAAACGGCCCCGGCATCAGCAATGTCAGTGATGCTGACGAAACCTATGGTGTGCCTTTCGGAAATGTTGATTTTGACACATCTGTAGATAATGGGTTTTATGCCCTAAGTGCTGGTGTTGCTCAATTGGATGCCAATGGCGTCTATACCCTCGATGTGAGTTTCCCAGATTATCAATTTAGCCCCTATGATGCTGTGTTGGTTACACTTGAAACCGACGGCAACGCCGCGACCGGTTATGATCCGCGTCCCGGTAGTCCCTTGATGCTAGGCTTGACCAGTTCCGGTTTGGTATTCGATGTCATGGGTGATGACATGGCCGCCAACCTTCCGGCATGGCAAACCCAACAACTCACCAATGCCGCCACAGGTGAGGTTTTCTCCATTGCTGATTTGAACGCCGCTGGTTATACCGTTTATGTTGAACCGATGGCTACATGGTGTTCTAATTGCCGTCATCAACAACAAACCCTGATCAGCGTTTTTAACAGTGCCGACTCAAGTCAATATGCCTTTATTTCGCTCAGCGTTGAAACGAATTTAATCGATAGTGCGCTGGCTGATTATGCCGTGCGCGAAGGCTTTGGCTGGACATTTGTCGTGGCTGATGAATCTTTGCTCAGTGAATTAGTGAATCTTTATGGGCGCACGATTACCAATCCGCCCTCCACTCCACATTTTGTGGTTTTCCCGGATGGGTCTTACTCCGATTTGACAACGGGTTTCTCCTCAGCCGCTGAACTCAATGTGCTGATTGCGGGGCAATAGGTTATCACTGATGGGTGAACTCATAACCGCCTTTGGCTTAGGCAATACGGCCATCATCAATAATGTGTGTCTATTACCGCTCTATCCCGGCTTGCTCGCTTTCCTAGCGGGCAATGCCGAGACCCAAGCAGGGAGTAAACCAAATAAAGCCCGCATGGGCTTACTCGGCGGTATTGTGCTGGCCGGCGTGTTAACCATGATGCTGGTCGTGGCACTTCTCCTTTATGCATTTAATACGGTAACTGAGGATGTCTTGCCCATTTTATTACCGATTATTTATGGCACAGTCATTGTTTTGGGTGTGGCCATGCTTTTGGGCAATAATCCCTTTGCTCGTTTCCAAACAGTGCAAATGCCGATTCTCAAAAATTCCTACGCCGCCGCCTATGTCTATGGTCTGTTGCTAGGGCCGATGACGTTGCCGTGCGTGGGACCCTTGGTGATTTCAGCGTTTGCGCTCGGTGCGGATGATGCCAAAGAATTAGTCGATGGCTTGCTGTATTTCTTAGCCTTTGGTCTAGGTTTTGGCTGGCCCTTAGTGGCTTTGCCTATGGTGGCGGTGCAACGCCAACGCAGTTTCATCAAATGGATGACCACGAATCACGAAACTTTGACACGCGTTTCTGGTGTTTTATTGATTGGTATTGGCTTATTGGGTTTTGGGACGGAAGTCATCCCCAACTGGCAATCCGATAATAAATCTGCTGATGTCACGACCCGCTGGGAAGTTGGCGCGATCTTGGACGAGCACACCGAACCCGTTAACGTGCTGGTGTTTTCTGTCGACAGTCAAATGCTCTATTCTGCAGGTGGTATCGGCAACAGTGGTTTATTCAGCAGTGGTCAAGATTTTGCTATCCGTGGATGGACTGTGAATGATGACACCGTTGTTCAACAATACACCGATTTAACCAATAGCACAGAAGCCTTAGTCGTTGTGGGTGATTGGTTGGCCGCTGGTGGTTGGGACACCCAAGTAACGCTTTGGTATCAGGGCGAGTTGCTTACCCAAGAAGCGGTTGGCACCGGACGGGTCCAAGATGTCGCATTTAGTCCTGCGGGTAGCTATTTAGCCGCAATCAGTGAAGATGGTTCGCTGGTTGTCTGGAGTATTGCTGAGCAAGAACTCACTGTCTTGCAAGAACTCACTGTCAATCGCCCCAGCACCCTTGCTTTAAGCGATGAGCAAGTGGCGGTGGGAACGCTAGATGGTGCTGTAATGCTTTATGATCTTGTGAGTGGGGAAGTGGTGAATACATGGTCTGCCTATAATAACTGGGTCAATGATATTGCTTTCAATGAGGATCATTCCCAACTGGCCACGGCCAGCGAAGACGGGTCTGTTCGCATTTGGGATGTGAATTCCGGTGAAATGCTCGACGAAATCACTATTCCCGGCCAAACCACCTCTATCCAAGCTGTGACCTATAGCCTTGATGGTCGATTTATCGCAGTAACAGGCGGCACCCAAGTTGTGATTTGGCGCGTGGCTGAACTCAATCGCCCTGCCATCACCTTCCGCCAACATACCGCGCCTGTTCTGAGTTTAGCCTTTAGTCCTGATAGTAAGTGGCTAGCCTCCAGCGACCAGAGTGGTCTCGTCCGACTGTGGGAAACTCCTTAGTTCGCTCCTAATTCATGTTAAAATAAAAGAACCTGTCAGTGTGGCAGGTTCTTTGTGCATGAGAAAAGAGCATCCTATGACGACTCGAATTAAAATTGCCGCTATCCAGATGAACGCCCAAGTGGCTCCCACCCCCCAACGCCTTGATCGCGCCGAAAAACAAATCGTGCAAGCAGTCGAAGCGGGAGCCCAATTGGTGGTTCTGCCCGAAGTGTTTAACACGGGCTATATTTATGATGATAGCAACTATACCCGTGCTGAACCGTGGAGTGGGCAAACCGTTACATGGATGCGCGAGATGGCGGCTGAGTTTAGAATTCATCTCGCCGGAACTCTATATTTACTCAACGACGAAGACATAACCAACACGATGCTCCTTTTTGCGCCGGATGGACGCTATTGGCGGTATGACAAAAACTATCCGTTTGGTTTTGAACGGGCATATTTTCGGGAAGGCCGTGGTATTACGGTGGCGGATACCGATTTAGGTAAATTAGGGATGTTGATTTGCTGGGACGCTATGCATACCGATTTATGGCAACGATATGCAGGTAAAGTTTCCGCAATGGTCGTGTGTAGTTGTCCACCCAAGCTAAACGATGCTACGGTCATTTTGCCGGACGGCATGGCCCTTAACAGCGAAGAAGCCAATGCGGTTACGCGTCATTTACGAAACACGTCCACCGAAACCTTTGGCGAATTATTGCGCCAACAAGCGCGTCATTTACGCATACCTGTGGTGAATACTACCGGCACAGGCCAACTCAGTACCCATGTCCCTTTAGCGCCCGCTGTCCTGCCCATGTATATCGCTAATGAACCTGATCTCTGGAAACATCTGATCAAAGCACCCCAAGCGCGCTTAGAAAGTTATTATTTCAACGAAACCTATATTACCGATGCCGATGGGGATGTTCGTGCACAGGTGAAGTCGGGCGAAGAAGGATTTGTTATATCCGAGGTCGAAATATTTGAGACACCACCGCGTCCGCAGGGGCGTCAGCCTCACTATGGCATTTCACCGTTGGCTTATGTGATTGATAATGCGCTGAATATTTTGTTCACGCCTGTTTACCGCTATAACCTGCGGCGCATTTATGGGCGGCAAATGGCCCCGGTCAGTGAACGGACGAAAATGTGGATGCGTCTTGCTGGCTCGTTCATGGGCCTAACCTATTTGTGGGGCCGTTTCCGGCGGTGATCTATTTAATACAACAAAAGAGCCACGACTTCCTGCTGTGGCTCTTTTTGATATTCAACCCTGAAAGTTATTCACCGTTATATTGTTCATTCAAATAGGCACTTACCCATGTGAGCGGCGCATTCCAGTTAATGGTGACCTCATTCGTCGACCAGCTTCCCCGTAAATCTACATAACGCCGGGCCGGACCCGCATCTAAATCAGCATTTTCAAGAGCAGTCGGGTCACTCGGCGCTTCATTCGGACCTCCGGCAACCACACCCGGCGGTGACGACGGAAAACCGCGACTCGGCTCATTGCCCCAAAAGCGATGATGGGGATTGGTCATCGCGTGTGCGCCATAACCTGAAATAAAGCTAAACGACAGCGTATTCCGCCCCAAAAGATAATTCATGGCTTCAGTCACGCCATATAAATAACGACTATCCCCACTCATATCATAGGCATAGCTCAGGATAATGGCATTATTCAACACATCACTATTTGAGCCCCAATAATAGTTTTTGATCGGGACCCGATACCCTTCACTTGAGATTGTTTCCAGATAGGCATCAGCCGTGCTCAATAGTTGCGCACGTAAATTTTCAAGTTCAGGCAAATCAACCTCATGTAAAATTAGAGATAACGTCCCTAAACTGGCTGTACTGCCCCATGTCATACCACTCGGTTGATATAAGCCACCAAAACTAGCGAGATGTGGTGTGCTCTGCATAGCATCCACATATTGCGTATCACCGGTTGTGATATAGAGTTCGGCCGCCGCCCAGAATAACTCATCGGTGATATTGCCATCCCCATAATTGCCACCGCCTGCGCCCGGTGTATTCCCAGCGAATGCCAAAGGGTTAGTTTGGCCTGCATCAAATGCAGATATGGCCGCTTCTAAACAGCGATCAGCAAAAGCATCATCAATTCTCCGCCAAATGCGTGCACATTGGGCCGCTGTCGCCGCCATATTGTAAGTTGCCGCTGTCGACGGTGGAAAGACATAGCGTCCATTGCCGCTGGTGAAATCATTATTATTGTCAAATTCGGTAGGCGGCAAAGCAGGCATACCTTCCCACTGTAAATCGTGCAATTTATGATGAACCATCCCCGCTTGCGGCTTGCCATCTGGTACTTGCATGGCTAAGAGCCATTCCATTTCCCAGCGGGCCTCATCCAAAATATCCGGTACACCGTTGCCACTTTCCGGAATAGTCAAACTTCCGTCGGGATAAGCATCTGGCAAGCGTTCATAGAGATTCAATAGCGTCCACAAACTAATCCCGCCATTCACCACATATTTGCCATAATCACCCGCATCATACCAGCCGCCATCGGCTTCAAGAATATAATCGCATCCATCCCAAGTTTTCCCATCGGCATCTGTGCCTTTAAAACACGTCACCGCATTGTCTGTCATGTGTCCAGCCGGTCGCGCATAATCTTCGCCCGCATATTCGGGCATCAATGCAATGCCACTCCGGTTCAGATAAAAATAGCGTGCCGCATCGATGGCTAAATCGCTATAAAAGTCACTTCCAATCAAAAAAGTGGTACTTTGCAATTCGCCAACTTGCAAATAATAGCTCCCCGGCACATTGAAAGCCGAAAAATCAATGAGTTGCACGCTATCACCCGATGCCGAATCAGCGAAAGGTGTGCCCAGCAGACCATTCGCGACCACCTCACGTGTGTTTGCTGTGAACAAAAGCCATTCAGTATCAGGCAGATTTTGATTGCGAAGCGCGGCAAAATGAGGCACATCTATAAAGTAGCCCACCTGATTGACCGCGATTGTGGATTGCATTGTATCTTGTCGCATCCCGCTTCCTTCTACACTGCCCACGGGGCTAATGGCTGAAGTCTGAAACGCCAAAAACAATTGTAGGGCAATAACAGTCCTGATAAAAATCAATCCATATTGTTTCACTTTATAGCCTCCCACAGCTTCCATACACTGATTGTTTTCCACATTTTACATAATATGCAAATGAGGGATTGGTTAAATTTTGCGGTCAATCCCTCATTATTTCTGCTATATTGGCCTACAGCATGCCGCAGACTCTTTTTCCCGATACTTTATTCAACCCACAAAACGCTTGAAAATGCGTCAAAGATCACGAAACGATTTGTACTTGAAGCGGTCCATGTCATCAGATCCGCTGTTTCTTGTGTCGCCAAATCCATAATTTTCAGTGTGGTCGTTAAGCTCCCAAATGAACCATCAATCCAAATAATATAACGTTCATCCGGTGACAGGGTATATTTCGCACCACTGTTGATACGGACAAATGATAGATTTACATCCGTTCCCGGATAGAGATGCTCAACCAATACTTGCGGTTCTGCATTAGCTTTGAAATATTCCAGACTGACATTGAGATTATCTAGGCCAAAATTGCAATCATTCAGGCTCCAGCGTTCGACCAGATAGCCATCGCCATAGACTTGTAAATCTGTTAAGGCCAGCGTATCTTTCACGGTATATAACGCCGTCGTCTCCTCTGTGCCAATCATAATTTCTTCAACTTTAAATTCATCACACGTACTTGGTGCACTGGCCGTAGCGGTTTGGGCTTGTACATTCAGATAACTCTCGCCACCGGGCAATAGTGTTGATCCCGCATTTTGGGCACTGACACTAAAATTACTGATAGGCGTAAAGCCTAATTCTGCTAAAATTTGAGAATACTCGGTTCCAGTTAGAGTGGGAATTTCATCGAGGCTGATTGGTAGCTCAATGGGTGTACGCTCTTGGGTTGTCGGATCAACCAACTCCACTCCGACGAACGTTGGCGGACCATTGAAGCCGCCGCCTTCCATCGCTGTGTAGATAAGTTGATTATTGTCCAACCACAAAATACCCCCATTGCCTAACTCCAGATTCGTCGCGGCATCGGCACTAACTAAATATTGACCATCCCCAACTGGTGGTGGATTAATAACGGTCAACCAAGTGCCGTCAGATGACCAACCTGAAACCCCGCCAAATTGATTTTGTAAATGAAGTAATTGTGTAGATTCGAGCGTATTAAGATCAAGTAGATAGGCATACCAGCTTCGTCCTTCCACTGCCATATAAAAGATCTTGCTCTTATCTGGTGACAGACTCACGCTAGTTGTGTATACACGGGTCGCCAACATTTGCGGCTGACTACCATCGAAATTAGCGAGGAAAATTCGACCAGCATCACCATCACTTGGCAAAACGGATGTTGTATTCCCTTGGACAAAGATTAATTGACCAGGTAACCCTTCGACGGCAGGCATTTCAAAGATGTTGGCTTGCGGATCGGGAATATTGGCCACCAAACTATCGCTGGCCATGTTGTTGTCGACTGTATCACCAGAATCATTGCTGTCTGTATTATCCACACTTGTGGTCGGTGTGTTTTCATCCGAGACACCTTCCAAGCCCCCATCGGAATCGTCTTCATCGCCGCCCCCACAGGCGACCAATATAAAAAGGCTAATCAATAACAAGAATACTAAACGCTTCATGGCGTCCCTTTCTAAAACAATGTATTTTCATACTGCATAATCATCAGAAAACTTCTAAAAGTTTTGGTCAAGCTTTTACACGAGTTCAAGCTTGGGAATGATCTAACAATTACGGCTAATTATCCTACTTAAATTACGCAAAAAAAGGGACAGTTGTTGCATTTTCAGTCCCTTTCTCATTATTTAATTGCTATCGTTGCCGCTATACGGCGCTTGCGTCGGGAAGCTGGGGAATGTTGGCGTGGGACGGATAAAGGGTTCAGGATTGAGCCCAATATATTCGCGCCATTGTTTTTCGAGTTCAGTGAAGGCTACACCCGTCACTTGTTCCAATGCATCAGCTAACAACACATTGCTATCCATCAACTCAACAACTTGACGATGAGCTTCATAACCACCGTATGTATTGACGAACCAGTTGATAAAGCTCGTACCCATTTCATAGCCCAGATGTGTGCACCCATCGGAAGCCGGCGTGCCAACCATGCCACTTGGTCCACTGCCCTGCAAAGTCGCTAAATCTTGCGTTTGGGCGAGGTTCCGCATCCGATCATCAAATGGCCCCGAATCCCATTCGAAGAATGTGGCTTGGCCTTCAATCCACCATGCCGGCCCTGCCCCATTAAAAAATTCATATTGATAGAGATGGGCTATTTCATGGGTCGCGACAGACATCGAATATTCCATTTGCCATTCCAAATCGCGTGGTTCGTTCCAGATACAATCTTGGCGGATTTCTTCAATTTCTAAGCCCCGAATCCGTAAAACGGCGGATTGGGTAGCCCGACTGGCTGAACCCGTGGTGCGTGGATTATTTTGGCCACCCGCCCGATATTCCCCAATGATATCCCCCGGTGGGAAGATAATCACAATTGGACGATAGGAAAGTCGCCCACCAAAGCCTTTTTCATATTTATCTTGGACCGCGGCAATCCCCTTCATCAAGACATCGCCAAATTCTTCGGGAAAATCGAACCAATAAACCACAGCATCCGCACTTTCAGCGCGCCACCACGAGCGCGTCGCATCATGATATTGGACGGTCACGGGTTCGGTATCAATGCTGAGACCCGAAGCGGTTGCTACACGGAAACTCACACTCATAAATTGCCACGGTGGCAAACCACCCGTTGCATAGGGGACCGCTTGCCATTCGCCGTCGCTATCAGTTTGAACAGCTTGTTCACGGCTTCGCGCGCCACCGGAAAATTCATAATAGAGAGTCACCGCAATAATTTCTTCATCTGTCGGCGGCGTGATGGTTACTTTAAAATCGAGACCGCGCGGATAAAGACTCTCATAGGTAAAATTGGTGAAGCTAAACCCACCAATTTCTTGGTCATCAAAATTAATGGGGTCCGAACTTGCCACGACTTCTTCAATGGTATATTCAAGATCATCAACAGGTAAAAATGTGGCGGTGGGTAAATTTTGGGCAGATAGAGGAGATGCGACGGACGGGGTTTGCATCGCCCACACCACCGTGGCTACACTGCTCAAAATTAATAGTAATACACTCAAAATAAGATACAATCGCTTCATATCTATCTCCAAAAATAAACAGGCTGTATTTAGTACACATTGACACGGTTAAAGGTTGAAACGGGATGATTGTAAAATGGATTGGGCAAAAATTCAGCCATATGGGCTTGGTTCTCATCATATTATTAGGTCTAGGCTTATCCAGCCAAACCACAACTCAAGCCGAAACTCCACCACAGACCGCATCCGAAATCCAACTCTGGCACGCGTATACGGGTGAACAGGAAACCACGCTTAATCAAATTGTGGAGACATTCAATGCGGAAAATGAATGGGGCATCACAGTGAACGCAAACAATATGCAAAATACAGGGCGGCTCTATGACCAAATCATCCTCAATCTACTGGCTGATGATTATCAAACCCGTTTGCCCAATCTTGTGATAACTAATCCTGACAACGCCGCTTTATTTGCGCTGAGTGGCCATATAGTTGATCTGACTCCCTATACGAATGAACTCGATACAACTAACTTCTTACCCGATATTCTGGAAATCGGCCAAAATACCGCAGGGGCGCAAATCTTACTCCCGACGCATCTGCACACTGAGGTCCTTGTTGTTAATGAAACCGCACTCGCTGAAATGAATGCCGAAATACCCCACAATGCCACTGAATTCGGCGAAATAGCCTGCGATTTTCGGCAACAGGGTGGCTGGTCACAAGGGAAATTTGGCACAGTGTGGAGTGCCTATCTGCCGATGCGTGGCAATTTCGTGACGGCGCTGTTAACCGCCCAAGGTGAAACGCTGTATGAAGATGGGGCATGGCAATTTACATCGCCAGACAACGCCACCCTATTGAGCACACTTGCTAATTATCATCAGAGTGCCTGCACGACCGTCACCGATGATCCGGCCATTGCCTTAGATGAATTTGCCGCAGGTAAGGCGCTGTTCTATTTTGCGCACACCAGCGATTTGCCTAATTTAGAAATTGCCATTGCCAGCAATTATATCGAGCCGTTCGCATGGCAAGCCTATCCGCTCCTTGCCGCTGATGGTGCGCCGCAATGGGTCGATGCGCAGGGGCTGAGTATGATTCAGCATGCTGAAGAACAAGATTTAGCGAGTTGGCATTTCATGGAATGGTTCATAAGTGGACGAGTTCATTTTTCAGAGTGGTTGGATGTCACTGCTGGATTCCCAATCCAGGTAGATGTGGGCGACGACTTAGCGACAAGTGGCGAATTATCGTCTCAATTGGGCCAGATCTGGGATTTTATCAAAAATGAACATGTTCACAAATCCGCTATGGCGAGTGGCGAGGTTATCTATTTCGAGATTGAAAACACATGGCGCAATATTTATCTGAACTTCAGCGATGCCAATCTTGAACTGGAAACGCTGACCCCACGCTTAAATGAAATTATGGATAATTTTGGGGATTAAATAAGGTTTCCTTCTTACTCACAGGAATTGACGGCGGATTGGGAAAAAGATTCGGCCACGATTATGCAGGTAAGACCACAACATATTGTGGTCTTATTCTGCGTTTGGAAGGGATATTGCCGGTGCTTTAACTCTCTACACTTGAAGAAGTACCTAGTTTTTTCTCATATAACAAATAGCGACGTTTAACGGTCATGCCCACTTTTTTATAGAGTTCAACGGCACCGGTGGGATTTTCTTCGTCCACATTGAGTTCAGTATAGGGATAGTTTTGGTTCCGAAATTTGCTAAAACTATTCAGCATCAAAACTTGCCCTAAGCCCTTACCCCGATGCGCTTCATCCACCGCGACCACAAAAATATAACCATATTCAACTTCATGATGGAAAACCGAGTTTACCGCTAAGCCCACCACTTCCTCGTCTTTTAGAATTAGCACCCATAAGGCCGGCCTTGACGTTTCCGCATCAAGCAAATGGTGGGTCCAATAATCAAAACGAATAGGTTTATGGCCCCATTGATCGCGAAAAACAGTTTGTTCCAATTGATAACAGGCATAGGCATCTCGCTCCCGATTAAACGGGCGAAGTGAATAGCCTTCGGGCAATTCTGGTAATTCCAAATGAGTATTAAGCTGACGGCGCATTATAAGATTGGCCCGAATACGCTGATAATTTTCGGCTTCAAGAAGGTGAATAATATCTTCACGACTGTCCAGAACCCGAAAACAAATGGCTTCAACCTCGTCTGCCAATTGCCGCTCTGAATATTGAATTAATCGATGTGCTAAGCCATGCCCGCGATGATCAGGATGAATAATACCGGAGGCCTTCATTAAATTGCCGTCAGGCTCATATTGAATATAACCCACAAGCTTGCTCTGCAACGTTGTCGCCACCCACATATTGGTTTCAGGATTGATATTAGGCGCTTGCAGTTTATGGGTTAATTCACGCGTGGTTATCAGTTGATCACTTTGATTATGGAGATAGTCCGCATTCATAATATCAACCAACTGCGGAATATCTTCTTGGCGATAACTACGTATAACATAGGCTTGGATCAAAATGTCCTGACAAGAACGCAGGACTGCATAATCAAGGACATTAAGTATCTTGGCGGCAAATTGAACTTCCAAAAATGAAGGACCCATATCTAATGCCGTTTTAAAGGCTTCTTCGGCTTGCAATTTATAAGTTTTATCCAGCATCTCTAAATCAAGAATAGCCAGCCCACCTAAAATCAGCGCCCGAAGATAGGTAAAATGAGTGTAACGTGGTGATTTCGCTAGGACGCCATCTACTTCAGCTAAAGCTTTTTCCAGAATTGGATACGCGGTATCATTTTCTTCGAGCATGATATGTATCAGGCCTTTAAGGGTTTGCACATCATGATCATAACGCGGGGCCCGATATTGCATAGCCTTTTCAACGTGGACCAAAGCGGTCTTAAAATCTTGTTGATAATAATGCCAGAGTGCCAATTGATAATCTTGCTGAATGCGCAAAGCTGGACGGGCAGATTCCTGAATGGGTTGCAACGCTTGTTTAATGGTCATTTGCGCCGCTGAATAATCATCATTTTGCAAATAGATAAAGGCTACATCCAGCATAATTTGCGCTTCAACATCATACGCTTGAGTAAAGTGCGCGGATGTTATCCCCGCTTGATATCTTTCCAACGCAAGATCGTATTGGCCCATCTCCCGGAATACATTGCCTTGCAAACCCAATATCTCGCCCTCGCCTACTTGATAATTGATATCACGGGACACCTTCAACGCAAAATCTAAATTGCGGCGCGCAGGTGCATAATCGCTCATCAAGGTGTGCAACCTGCCCAATTCTTGATGACTGATGAGGGAAAAATAGCGATCATCAAATTGACTGCTGACTTCGCGGGCTTGTTGGGCAAAATCAAAGGAAGTGTCAATCTCGTTCATATCGGAGTGAACATTTGACAAATTTGTGAGCACTGCCGCTTCACCTTCGGAAGCATTCACTTCGCGCGCAATTTTGAGGGCGGTATGATAGTATTCACTGGCTTTTTGAAGTTCCCCCAATTTACGATAGGCACTGCCTAAATTACTAACCGCTTCACCTTCACCCCGCCGATCTTTTAGCTCCTGAAACATTGGCAAGCATTTTTCGAGATACTCTATAGCCTGTTCATTGTGCCCTTGCCGATACAAAACCCAGCCCATACCGCGCAAAGCATTCGCAATACCGATTTTGTCATTTTGCGCCTCGGCCTCACCCAGATTTTTCTGGTACATTTCAATAATTTCTTGATAGGTACTCGATGAAGCAATACTTTCCGAGAGCCAATAGGCTAGTTCTGAGCGCATCCGGCTATTTTCGGGAGTATCTGGCACAAGTTCTAATGAGCGCTCGAAAAATTGTTGAGCAGACCGATAATTCGCCACCCGTTGGGCTTGATGTCCGGCAATAATGGAATAGTGACATTCTTTATTTTCTGCGCCAGCTTGTCCCCAATGAATGGCCAGCGATTGCGCAAAATTATCATCATCAGGATGTAAAATTTCGATGGCCTGCGCAACTTGGGCATGGAGTCCCGGTCGTTCAATATCAGAGATGGTCTCTAGCAAAACTTCGCGCAATTTGTCATGGGCAAACCGCCAGTTCTTTTCTTTGACTTCTAGAATCGCGGCATTTGCACAATCCATCGCCCATTGGTCCATATCCATATCGGGCGCAATAACCGTCATCATCTCGCGATTGACATAACGGCCTGCCACAGCGGCAATCTTTAACAAACGTTGATGCGCTTTGGGCACACTGCTTAAACGCCGTTCTAGAATACGTTTGACCCCACCCGCAAATACGCTTTGCGGTAAGGTCATCATGGCAATATTTTTTAAATCGCCCGCTTCTTCGGCAAGCGCGCGGATAACTTCGATAAGGAAAAAGACGTTGCCTTCGGTTTCGGATTGCAGAAGTTCAACCACATTCCGATTACCGCCGACATCGCCTAACATTGAGGCGCTCAGTTCGGCAATGCTGTTCTCATTGAGGCGTTCTAGCTTAAGAATTTGAGCATCTGGCAATTGCTCAGGGATATCAGGACGTTCATCATCCCGATAGGTCCCCAAAATCAAGAGTTTATTATTCTGTGTGATAGGTTGGACCGCTTTTAGCATGTCTAGACTTTCATGGGTCCATTGCAAATCTTCGAGGACTAACAAGGTGGGTTTTTCTTGACGATTGAACATATCCGCCACGAGTGTCATTAAGACAGATTGTTCGTTATCAATATCGTCGGGTTCTTCGACTTCTTTTTCTAATAGTTGATCAATATCTGGAATCAGATGTTTTTTCAACAAACCCGCTTCCTGATCACTTAGATCTGTCGTTAAAACCAAGCGGCGCACGGGATCGCGCCAGAGTTGGTAAGTTAACCCACCATCACTTATTCCCTGCCCATTAATGACCTGCACTTTTTGAATCAAGGCTTGAATACGCATTTCCTGAATGACCCGCGATTTACCGACGCCACTTTCGCCGCCGATAAGCCAGACTCCGCCCCGGCCATTCTTCGCTTGGCGCAGAGCCCGGATAAGCGTATCAAATTCTTCATCACGTCCGACAAATCGCGCAGACTGTAGATAACTTTCGCGAATATCCTTGTTTTCAATGGGAACAGGTTTATCGATGGCCATGCTTAAGGCTTCAATAGTTCCGTCAGCATTTGGCATTCTGTTTTGCGGATTTTTAGCCAGTAAACTCAAGACTACATCGCCTAAGGATAATATTCCGTCGGAAGCAGGTGTAAGCGGGGCTTCTTGCGCGGCGGGCAGGGCGTTTTCGCGATGCTGTTGAATTTCTTCGGTGCTAAAAACACGCGTGCCCAATGATTCCTGTCCATCATTGTTTTGCATGGATTCAGCCGTGGTAGTCAGTTCGCGCCAGATTTCATCAATGGGTGTGACATTGGGCACGGTGGTCAAAATATCTTGAAATAATTGCGAAATTTTACTGGTATCAAACGGATGCTCACCCGTTAATACTTCATACAAAATAATGCCGACCGCGTATAAGTCCGAGGCAACGCTGGCGCTCCGCCCTTCAATAATTTCTGGGGCAAGATACGCTAACGTACCCGCAACATTTTCATCGGATGATTTACGCAAGGCGATATCCGCCGTCGTAGAAAGCCCAAAATCAAGCACTTTAACTTGCTTATTTTGCACCAGTACATTGGCCGGTTTCAGATCGCGATGGATGATCCCCCGCCGATGCAAATAGGCGAGGGCTTGTAGCATTTGGATGACATAATCAATCCGTTGCTCAATCGGTTTCCGTTTACTTGCAACGGTAATGGGTTCGGCATGGTCTAATAAATCCATGACGAAATAGGGATTGTCACCATCGTCAAATCCATAGTCGATTACGCTGATGATATTAGGATGGCGTAAGGAAGCGAGGATACGAAATTCATTGGCGAGCGCAAAATTAAATTCTTTGGTGTTGAGCGGTGTGTCTTCGGTTTCGGTGCTCACTTGTTTGAGTGCAACGGGCTGGCTATCTAAACGATCAAACGCATGATAGACAGTTCCCATCCCTCCCACACCAATTTGGTCTAGAATTTGATAACGACCACCAATTAGTTCATGCGATTTACGTAAAGCACCCATAAATTTACCTCAGCATTGGTCTTAAATTTTGTAGAGCGGACAACTATTTTGTCGTTTGCAGAACAGAAAATGGTTGGCAGAATATTTTTTGACAGGCGCCTCGGATTGACAACTGCGTCCTAAAAAATAATTTTGTGTGTTTCAAAAAACTAAGTCGATTAGATTGTAGATATAGTGGGCGTCAACCTTAGGACTGTCTCCTATTTATTCTAACCACGAATGCAAAATGCCCGCAACTTGAACGCCCAAGGCTTAAGATAATTTCATATTTTTTTCTTATAGGCCCACCTATAACTGAAACATCTAGTTCATAACCGCGATTTGATGGGGGTGTGGAAAAACTACGGAATCCATGAAAATTGCTTAGCCAAGCCCAAATCTATGACTATAATAGGGCTATAAACCTCTTCCACTTAACGAGGCAGGCATCATGACTCAATTCCCTAATATCAAGGAATATATTGTTCAGGAAAAAATTGGTTTCGGCGGCTTTGGCCAAGTATATCGGGCGGAGCGTCCAGTCATTGGCGGCGATGTAGCCATTAAAGTTATTCATACTCAACATGCCAACCAACCCGATTTTATTCGACGGTTCGAGAATGAAGCACAACTGATTGCGCGGTTAGACCATTTGCATATTGTGCCGCTCCATGACTATTGGCGTGGACCGGATGGCGCTTATCTGGTGATGCGGTGGTTACGCGGTGGTAATCTCAAGGAAATGATCGCTCAGGACCCGCTATCGATTCCTGATATTATGCGGATTCTTAATCAAATTTGCGCCGCGCTGGATCATGCGCATCGACATGGCGTGATTCACCGCGATCTCAAACCCGCGAATATTCTCTTCGATGAAGATGGCAACGCTTATCTGGCTGATTTTGGGATTGCCAAGGACTTAAGCAAATTTGAACAAGGCACCCATACCGGCGAATTTGTGGGTACGGTTGGTTACACAGCCCCAGAGCAGATTCGCGGTGAAGTCGTTACGCCCCGGACGGATGTTTATAGTCTGGGGGTCATGCTCTATGAAATGATCGTGGGTGAACATCCTTTCCCCAATCTCAATGCGGTTGAGCAAATTTATAAAAGTCTTCATGATTCCCTACCGCTGATTACGACGTTGGATGTGTCCATTCAAGCTGATATTAATGAAATCGTGCAAAGGGCAACGGCCAAAAATCCTGTCGAGCGCTATGCGGATACGATTGAATTTGCAACGGCTTTTCGCAGTGTGGTTTCAGGTTTAGATCAAACACAACCGGAGACATTGGTTGAACTGTTAACACGCCGCGAACAAGATATTTTGAAACTCATGATTGAGGGCAAGAAAAATCAAGACATTGCAAATGCACTTTTCGTCTCGATGAATACTGTGAAATGGTATATCACTCAAATATATAAAAAGCTCAAGGTGCGTAATCGCCAACAAGCCATTATTAAAGCGCGTGAATTGAATTTTATTGTGACGGATGTCGATGATTTCGACGATCAATCCGGCTCGCTGGCCACCTATCTGGCTCAAATTGAACTCTCCAATCCCTATAAAGGTTTGCAGTCATTTCAAGTGGCAGATGAAGCTGATTATTTTGGGCGGGATCGCTTGATTCAAAAATTATTGCGGCGGATGCAAGAAGATGCTGAATATCAACGTTTTCTGACCATTATTGGGCCCAGCGGCAGTGGTAAATCTAGTCTGGCGAAGGCGGGCTTGATTCCGGCCATTCTACGCGGAGATATTCCCAATTCCGCCGATTGGTATATTGTGGATCTATTGCCCGGCTCGCAACCCATTG
>JBNLCD010000016.1:0-25224 GCA_050303635.1 Anaerolineae bacterium | reverse complement strand
TTCAATCCTCGGCACTCTTAAAAAAACTGTACCCCCGCCAACCAAACATGGGCGAGCATGAACTAATCGCCTGTCCGAAAACAAAACGATTTACCATCGCTTGATGACAACAAAAAATCCGACGTCGAGAGATTAGCGATGCCGGATTATATTTGCGCTGATAGTTTCAGGGTTTAGGAACTGCCACTGGATGAACGACTGCGTTGTTGAGAGAGCAATTCGTCCAAGGAAACTGGGGCGGCATCATAATCCAAATTCACCGCTTCTTGCGCTTCGCCATCTAAGCCAAATTGACGACGACGCACCTCTGAAGACGGCGATACCGTGAAATCGTGGATTGCCATCAAACCGCCATTGACCCACACTTGCAAATCCCACGCGCCTGTATTGTCGAGTTGATCATTGCCGCGCAATGGCAAACGATAATTAGGAATCACCAAATTCTCACCGGGACGCATCCAATGATCCATCTCGAAAATGAATTGAGGTTGTCCACTGCCATCTGTAATTTCGAAGCGGATAAGCGTTTGCTTGGGATGATTTTGGTACGGCGCATGAATATTGATATAGGGCCGGACCGCTTCATCATCCATCGACATCATGCGCGCTTCACGCAGACGTAAACCACCGGGTTGGGGTGATTCAATGACCATGCCGACATCTTTGAGCGCATAACGCGAGGTATCATAATCAGGCCGCCGACTAGCTTGCATGGAAGCTTTCTTGGCGACCTGGGTCATTTGCGGACGATTAAACGGTGAGGCATCCAACATACGGTCGCTAATATCGACGACGGAAATACCCTGAGTCAGAAATTGATAGGCAAATAGAAAAAAGGTGACCGCCAAAACACCGGCGGCGACTGGTAGCGCTCCAGCTTGCCACAATACCAAAAAAGCCATCGCCATTGCTAATAACCAAACCACATTGCCGCGTCGTGTTGAATTCAACATATCACTTTTCTATTCGTCTGAGTCGAGATTAATCCGTTTTATTATACAATATTTTATACGCAGAAATCCTAAAATCCGGTGCAAAAATCTTGAGAATCGGCTGGATATATCAAAAAGGGCCACGATGGCGTGACCCTTGCTAGTTCATAGTGGTTTGGTTAAAGCGCGTTAGCACCCTTTGCTCAAATGTTCATCGAAGGTGATGGAGAATTGATGCGAACCATCGCCTGAACAGGATGCGCGGAAGTAGAAATAGGGTGTGTCGGCAGGCTCGATGACGGCGCGAATAGAAGATAAGCTCGGACTTACAATTGGTCCGGGCGGTAAACCGGTATTGATATAGGTATTATATGGGCCGGAGACATTGGTATAGTCTTCGACAGTCAGCACCCGCCACCAAACGCCATCATTCAGATTATTCGCTTTTTGATATTGTACGGTAGGGTCCGCATCCAATTTTTGGCCAATGCCCAGACGGTTCAAATAGACCGAGGCAATTTGCGGGCGTTCGCTTTCCAGAACCGCTTCTCGTTCAACAATCGACGCCACTGTCACCACTTCATACATGGTTTTGCCTTGATTGAGTGTGACTTGCAACATCTCGGACGTAACCGCCAAATCAAAAGCATCGAGCATCATATTGCGGAATTGAACAGCCGTCGTCGCTGGACTCAATGAGTACGTCGCGGGATAGAGAAAACCTTCTAAACTCGCACTTTCAGGGATGCCATAACGTTGGCGGAAATCATTACCCAACGGCACACCGGGACCCACTAAGGCAATGAAATCGTCACCGGTAAAGCTCAGACGCGGAAATTGATCAACGGCTTCGGCAACTTCTTCAAGGCGCATATTTTCACGCACCACGATGCGGATTTCTTCCGGAATCGGGTCGGTCAGTTTATCGAGAAGGGTCGGAATCGTCATGGTTTGGCTGAGGAAATACACACCAGGTCGAATATCTTGATCGCGTCCTTCAAATTGAGCATAACGCGCAAACAGCGTTCCATTGCCAACAATTTCTTCTGTCACCAGAATAACCCCCACATCATTCGCGGTGGATCCTTCGATGATTTCGATGCGTTTTTCGGTTGGGTCAGTGCCATACGGGCGATCAAGTTCATCACTGTGTTGATAGAGATAGGCGCGTAACACAACGCCATCAATCGGATCTAAGCCGTCCGGCGTGGTCGCCACCACAAAAGCACCCACAATACTACAAATTAAGCAGATACCCAAAAAAAATGGCAAGAAAATTGCTGGAGATAATCTCAATAAACCGCGTATACTCATAATCGAATTGCATTTCCCTGTGATCAAGATTAAACATAAGGCTATTGTGCATTATAACTTAAGTTTTTTGCAAACAGGATGATGTTTGCCCGACAGCTTAGCTACTGTTGGTTTTGGCAAAGCAAGGACCTGAAGACCATTGTTAAGGGCATAATCTAGAGTTAAGCTGACCCAGTAACCCCAGAATTAGTCATAACCAGGTGATTTATGATCTTTAACAAAATTCTGTTAATAAGTAGATGCATGTCGGAACGGGATCCATCCCGTCCGCGACCCCTTGCCTTGGACATGCCTCAATAATCATCCAATTCTGAAATCAACTCTATGATATTAGCTACTCTTAGATGAACTTGATTTGCTGAGGCCTAGACAATGCACTATAGTTATCATCAGAATTTTATTAGATAAGTTGACAAAATATCTATTTGAAACTAACATAGTTACAGATAGGAGCGATGAGTGAGTAACAGTCGATATGCGGTTGCTATCCATATCTTGGTGGTGATTGCCCATTTTGAAAAACAATTGGGACATCCTATTCGGTCAGATGACATTGCAACCAGCGTGTCAACCAATCCGGTCGTTATTCGCCGCATCCTGAAAAAGCTTAAAGATGCTGATTTGGTGGTCTCGCAACCCGGTGTCAATGGAGGGTCTGGCCTAGCTCGTCCGGCTGAAGACATTAGTTTATGTGATGTCTATCAGGCCATGAATGATGATATCGATATGTTTCCGGTTCATACCGGCGAGAAAACCTGTCGCATTGGGGTGAATATTCATGGCGTGTTGGGTGAGATCTTCGGCTCAACGCAAGACGTGATAAAAGGTCATCTCAGCCAAACCAGCATTGCCGACGTTTTAGCCGATATTTTACGCCGCTAAACACCTATCTCTATTTTTTTTGAGTTTAATTTGTAACTAGTTTGGTTACTTTTTATTTAAATTAATTTGTAACCGATTTAGTTTCAAATAAGGAAGGAGCCCATTCACAAAGCCATTTGCAGGACACGTTTTAATCTTTAGCAATTCGCCATTTATTTTCTAGTATCAATAATGAGGAGTAAACATCATGGGTAAGTTAGAGAACAAAGTTGCCGTCATCACCGGTGGCAATAGTGGAATTGGATTGGCCACCGCGCAAGCTTTTTTGGCTGAAGGGGCACAGGTCGCTATTTTAGGGCGGAATCAAACCACATTGGATGAAGCCTTAGCTGAACTCGGTGACGGTGTAATTGGGGTGCAAGGCGATGTCACGAATCTCGACGATTTGGAACGCCTATTTGAGACAACGCTGGCCGAGTTCGGTAAAATTGATATCCTCTTTGCCAACGCCGGTATTGCTCCACTGACACCCTTTTTAAATACAACCGAAGACAGTTTTGATGAAGTTATTGGTATCAATGTCAAAGGCACCTATTTCACGGTGCAAAAAGCTATTCCCTATATGAATGACAATTCGTCTATTATTTTGACCACGTCGGTCGTTAATGAATTGGGGCGGCCCAATTTCAGTGTCTATGCGGCCAGTAAAGCGGCGGTGCGTTCCTTTGCGCGCAGTCTCTCACGCGATTTGTTGGATCGGGGGATTCGCGTAAATGCCGTTTCACCGGGCCCCACCGAAACACCAATATTTGGTCGCATGGGTTTACCGGCTGAGCAACAAGCCCAAGTCGGTACCGCGATGGCCCAACTAGTTCCAGCGCAACGCTTGGCTCAACCGGAAGAAATTGCAAATACCGTGGTCTTTTTGGCTTCACCGGAGTCAGCATTTTTGATTGGCGTTGAAATTCCTGTAGATGGCGGCGTCACCCAACTTTAAATGTCGGCCATGTGCATAGGGTTGGGAGCGGGAATCAAAAGTTTCGATTCCCGCTCATTTTACATAGAACCATACATTGCAGAGTAACACGAGCCATGCTAAGATTAGCGTAGAGTTGCCTCCTTAGCTCAGTGGACTAGAGCAGTGGTCTTCGGAACCAAAGGTCGGGGGTTCGAATCCCTCAGGGGGCGCTGTTTTTATTTCCCCACAAAAACCAATTCTCCCTTATGGATTATTTAAATTAACTTTTTGGTTCATCCGCTACCTGAATGAGCAATTTGCCCTGATTCGTGCCATCAAACAGGCGATTGTATGCCGTTAGGGTGTTTTCAAGCCCTTGCACAATATCTGTCCGGAATTTCAATTTACCGTCCATCAGCCATGGGACCAAATCAGCATGGGCAGTTGGCGTTTGTTTAAGATAATCGTTTACCAAAAAACCCTCCATGCGGGCGCGTTTGGAAATAAGATTAATGAGGTTCTTCGGTCCGGGCGCCGGTTTATCGTTGTTATAGGCCGCGATCATCCCACAAATCACAATACGCGCTTTCAGATTGATACGTGCCAACGCCGCTTCTAATATCTCGCCGCCGACATTATCAAAAAATACATCCACACCGTCTGGACATTTGTCACGCAAACTTTGGCGGACATTCTCCGTTTTGTAATTGATGGCATCGTCAAAACCCAAATCTTCCGTAATCCAGCGACATTTTTCATCAGTACCTGCAATGCCGACCACGCGACACCCTTTGATTTTGCCAATTTGACCAACCAATGAACCAGTGGCACCCGCGCCCGCTGAAACAACGAGTGTTTCGCCCGCTTTAGGTTGACCAATATCCAGCAAACCAAAATAAGCGGTAAGGCCGATAGCTCCCAACGGGCCAAGGAAAACGGATAAAGACATGTTGGGTATAGGCGCTATTTTCAGCACACCTCGGAGGGCTTTGCCACTAAAATCTGCATAGTCTTGCCAGCCGAGCATGGCGCTCACAATATCACCTTCGGCAAAATCAGGATGCGTAGATTCAGCCACCACGCCAAGTCCGAAACTGTCCATGACGGCTCCAATTTCGACGGGGGCGCGATAGCCTTTAGCGGCTCGCATCCAATTGCGTTGCGCCGGATCTAGCGACAAATAAATACTGCGCACCCGAACACTTTCAGCCGGAAGCGCCGTGAGTTCTTCTTCAACCCAGTCAAAATTCTCAGTGCTAATTAACCCCTCTGGGCGAGATTTTAAACGCCATTGGCGATTGATGATGGGGGATTGGTCAGGCATTGTAATTATCCTTATATTGATATGCAGAAAAAATAAAAATATTTAGCGAAAAAATAGCTTCATGCTGAGAGTATACTGCAAAATCAGGGTTTGCCACTGCAAATAAAGACGAACCAAAACACAAATCTAAATTATTACAAAATCGACTTCGTTTTAGTTGTGGACAATTTCGGTTCAGGGTAAGCTTAACATGAATTTGTGTGAGAAATATTTTTATTGACAACTTATGTCAGGAGAACATTTATTATGTCCGAATATGGTCAAGGTTTTTCAGCACCACCCGATGATGAAAATAATAACCCAGCCAGCAATAACCCCTATGGGCAAAATCCGTATGGCGATAATCCGTACGGTCAGAATCCCTACGGCAAACCCAATGAGGACCCCTATGGGCAAATGGGCGGCCAAATGGGTGGCGGCATGCCTCCGGGGGGCGGGATGCCACCGAATGCGGCAGGCTATCGCTCGACGGGCAATTCTTATACGTGGCAGGAAACTTGGCAATTGGTGTTAACCAAACCCTCCGAAGAATCCTTTGAAGAAATTTTAGGTGATCCGGCGGCGGGCATGAATCGCGCCGTAACATGGGTATTTATTGCTGGACTTATTGGGGGTGTTATCTCTTTTATTGGTCAGATCGTATTTGGGGCGGCAACGATTGCCCTTTTAGGCGGTGGCGCAGATGCCGCATCGAGCACGGGTTTTACATTGATTTGTAGCGCCATGATGATTCCTGTGACCGGGGTTCTGGCCGTTATTAGCCTCATTATCACCACAGGTATAATTCATATTATTGCAAAATTATTTGGTGGTCAGGGTGATTTCGATCATATGACGTATGTCACTGCTTCGTACACTGCCCCGCTGTCGGTCATTGGCTCTTTGCTAGGGATCATCCCTTTTGTAGGCGCGTGTCTGTGGGGGTTATTAGTGCTCTATCAATTTGTCTTACAAATTATGTCCGTCAAAGTGGTTCATAAATTTGGCTGGTTCCAGGCCATTGTAACGGTATTTGCGCCAGCCGTTTTCATATTCATACTCATATTTTGTTGTTTCATTGCATTTGCCGGGTCACTGGCGAGCAGTGATCTATTTTTTTCTACCCCAACGCCATTTAGATAAATCGAGACTTGTTGCTAAACTCCCTGTTTGTATCAACAAGCAGGGAGTTGTTTTTTATGGATTTCCCAGAATTTGCTGTCCATTGACAAGGAATGTGTATGTTTGCTGAACTACGGGATTGGCCAATGCAGTGGCGCGAAGTGTGGTGGCCACTGTTGAAGGACCCAACCGTTGAAAAATTGGTGCCGCTCGTCAAAACACCCGATGCCACCTGGCAACGCGGTACCTTATCGATCCTGTGGGTCACCTTATTGAGTGCCGCAGTCGTGATGCTCATTATCATATTGCCGCTGGGCTTATTGATTCTAGGCAATGCTGAGACAGCTACGACGACGACCTATATTTGGTTTTTGGTGGGTGTTGTTGCGTTCATCCCGATTTCTGCTTTTTTCGCACTGATCAGTATGCTTATCAACGGCATGGTTTTACATGCCGCCGCCACCCAGCTATTTAAAGGAAACGGAAAATTTGGTGAACTCATTTATGGCCAGAGCTTGTATTTAGCGCCGCTGACTCTGGCGGGCACCGGCTTAATATTTGTGCCCGTCTTGGGTTGGGCTCTCATCTGGATATTCGGCATGTATATCATTATTTTGCAGATGTTGGTTTTACGGGCCGTTTACTCATTTGAATGGATTCACGCCATCATTGTCGCGACGGTGCCGTATGCGTTGAACCAAGCCATTATTTATGGTCTCTACTTCTTTATTGTCTTCTCATTCTTGGCCATTGTCGCTGTTGACTAAACAAAGGAATCCATGATGCCTCCCATTACTTTACTAAATGGCAAAAAAATCGTCTTAGGTGTGACGGGCAGTATTGCCAGTTATAAGGCGGTGGATTTAGCCAGTAAGTTAACCCAAGCAGGCGCGCAAGTGGATGTGGTGATGACAGCGTCAGCGCAAAAATTTGTCACGCCGTTGACTTTTCAGGCCGTAACCGGACGCGTGGTCTATACCAATATGTGGCAAACCGATCAATCGGGCGGACTGCCGACACATATTGCGCATGTGGGTTTGGGTGAGGGCGCGGATTTATTTGTGATTGCTCCAATCACGGCCAATAGCCTAGCGAAATTGGCCCACGGTTTAGCGGATGATTTGCTCTCAGTGACAGCCTTAGCCGTGCGTTGTCCAATCTTAGTTGCGCCTGCCATGGACGGCGGCATGCATGAACATCCAGCGACGCAAGCGAATTTGGAAATTCTGCGGGAGCGTGGCGTTTATGTTTTGGAGCCGGAAGAAGGACGTTTTGCCTCAGGCTTGGTCGGTAAAGGACGCTTACCGGAAACGCCCACGCTATTGGGGGAAATTCGCCGCACATTGGGTATCCAAGGTTCTCTAGCTGGACGCAAATTAGTTGTGACAGCAGGTGGCACCAAAGAAGCGATTGACCCCGTCCGCTATGTAACCAACCATTCGAGCGGGAAACAGGGGTATGCGATTGCCCAAGCTGGCTTAGATGCTGGCGCTGAGGTGGTTTTGATTAGTACGACCGCCCATTTGCCAACGCCGATTGGGGCGGAATTGGTGCGTGTGGATAGTGCGGAATCGATGAAAAATGCCGTGCATGACCATCTCGCCACAGCCGATGCATTGATCATGGCGGCGGCAGTCGCTGATTTCAAACCCGCGACAGTCGCTGATCAGAAAATCAAAAAATCCGCCGATGGCTCGACAGGCATGTCACTTGAATTAACGCGCACCCCCGATATTTTGCTCACCGTGAAAGACTATCGCGCTGAACATCAACGGCCTCTTGTCGTGGGTGGTTTTGCCGCCGAAACCCAAAATTTATTGGACAATGCACAAGGTAAATTGGAGCGCAAAGGCTTAGATTTCATTTGCGCCAACGATTTAACCGCTTCCGGGGCAGGGTTTCAAGGGGACACCAATCAGGTGACCTTGTTGAAGGCCGACGGTACTCGCCATGATTTTGCGATGATGTCTAAATCTGAAGTCGGCGAAATGATTGTGAGTGAAATTGCAGGATTGCTGTAATTAAATCCGAATAACGATGTGGAATACCAAGTGAAATATGCTTTGGTTTCTTTGAGCACAGATATCCTTATCCTAATGACAATGGCGTTCAATTTGAAAAAGTTTCAATAGTAGCGGACATAAGCGCTCAGAAATTTCTAGAGGATCTGTAGCCTTAACGGACAGCATGTATGCTGTCCCTACGAAATCCTGTTTCAATATAATTTAGTGTAGGGACGGGATATATCCCGTCCGCTAAAAACTGCTATCAAACATTTTCTAGCTTAGTTGCTCGTGATTAGCTAACAAAAAAGCCCTTCCTCAAATCGAGGGAGGGCTTTTGTCTTTATATAAATAGATAGCGCTATTCTTGGGTGGCGACGGTTTCGAGACCATAACCATACGGGAACAGCAATTCGTTATCCGGTGCGAGCGGTAAATCGTCAACGGAAACGGGCCAATTGAACGATAGCTTGCCGGTATAGGGTGCTAATCCAAAGAGTGGATCAACCACACCTTGGCCTTCCGTACCGGGCAACCAGGCCGCAACCACCGCATCCCAATCTTCGAGAAGATCGGTGATGATGAGCGGACGCCCAGAGATGACAATCACAACAACCTTGTCAGCGCGTTCTTGGACTTTACGCATCATGCGCAAGTCTTGGCCTGTTAATTTCAGATCACCGTTATCGCCCATGCCTTCAGCGTAAGGTTCTTCACCGACCACGATAATCGCCACATCGGCTTGCAATGGGTCACCATTTTCATCGACGGCATCTTTAAAATTGCCGCTGGCATCATAGTAAAGCGCCGTATCACTTGAAACAGTCGCTGTGATGCCTTCTAAAATGGTGGTGCCGGGTGTGATATCACCGGCTTGACCTTGCCATTGAATTGTCCAACCGCCGGATTGAATACCAATATCGTCCGCCGCACTACCCGCCACAAAAATAGTCGGTGTGCTGGGGTCGAGTGGCAAGACATCCCCGTTGTTCTTGAGCAACACTTGGGATTCAGTCACAGCTTGTTGGGCTACGGCGCGATGTTCAGCCGAACCGACCGTATCAATCAAATCTGGGTTGGAGAATGGATGGTCAAACAAGCCCAATTCCATTTTCACAGTTAAGATATTGATCACAGCTTCGTCGATGCGTTCAATCGAGATATCGCCATTAGTGACGGCTTCTTTGACGGTTTCCATGAAGCGAATATAGTCATAGGGCACCATATTCATATCCACGCCGGCATTGATCGCGATAACGACCGAATCGTAATAATCTGCCGGATTGACTTGGTCAATCCCGCCCCAATCGGAGACGATAAAGCCATCAAAACCAAGTTCACCGCGCAAGACATCGGTGATTAGATATTCTTGGCCGTGCATCTTGATATCACCCCAACTAGAGAATGAAATCATGATGTTTTGGGCACCTGCATCAATCACGGCGGCATACGGCGGCAAGTGAATTTCACGCAGAGTTGCTTCGTCAATTGCCGTGACGCCCTGGTCAATTTGATAATTGCCCGTGGTTGAACTGCCCCAAGCGGTACCACCATCGCCTACAAAATGCTTGGGTGTGGCAAGCACGGTGAAAGGGTCGGCCAAATCATCACCTTGTAAACCGCGAATACAAGCCGAAGCCAGTTCACTGACGAGATCAGTATCTTGACCATAGGCTTCGTAACTGCGGCCCCAACGGATATCCTGCGGAACGGCCACAACCGGCGTATAATTCCAATAGATGCCCGTGGCAATCATTTCTTGGGCCGTAATGCGACAGGCTTCCTCAACCAAAGCCGGATTGCGCGTCGCGCCCATGCCGATATTGTGCGGGAAAATAACCGCACCTTCGACATTATTATGACCATGCACCGCATCGACGCCATAAATCAACGGAATACCTAAGCGCGAATTCATTGCATATTCTTGATAGCCGTTGACCATTTCCGCCCAACCTTCCGGCGTATTGTTGCCCGCCGGGAAACCACCACCCCCACTGAGCAAGCCACCAATACCAAGATAGGTGAGATCGTCTTCAATGATGCTCCCTTTTTCAACGAGCGTCATTTGGGCGATTTTCTCATCCAGCGTCATGCGTGCCATCAAATCCATGATCCGTGCTTCGGTGGGCATACTGGTGTTGAAATAGAGCGCATTGCGGCTAACGAGTTCAACTTCTTCCGGCCCCATATTCAAGTCTTTAACAACAGGAATTTCTGTCTGGCCCACTTCATAGAAAACCAAGGCACCAAATAAGCTCGGATTTTGATACGATTGATCGCCTGTATCAAACACTGACCAGATCAACTTGGTGTCGCGGTTATTTTCAGATGCGCCATTGAGATGAACCTGGAAACCAAGCGCGGTACCATGATTGGGCTCGATCGACCAAACATCATTCACGAGCGGAACGGCCATTTCAACCCGATAACCATCCTCGGTTTCGACAACCTTCGCCTGCGCATTCACGGTATTCCCTTGCACACCTGAGAGAATCGTATCCTCAATGGTTACACCAATATTCAGCGCGGGCACCGTGATTTGCGCAATACCTTCTTTATAGCTTCGTGCGCCAAGATCATCTGTGCCATTGATGTAAAATTCAAGCGAATCTTCATCCCAGTAAGTTTCGCCATGTTGCCCAGCGACAATATGGGGGTCGATGACATCCCCTAGGAAATAGAGATATTTACCGTCAGAAGCCGCGGCGAAGCGTACACTGGTATCATAGCCTGATAACAATACACGCGGCACGCCTTCCCAATCGTCGCTGTTACCGTCCAGTGTGATGAGGACTGGAAACGGTGCATAATAGACTTGCCCATCGACACCATGCGGGGCCAACGGTCCGTCCTGCGACATGGCCACCGGAATGATGCCCAACAAAACACTGATGAGCACAACAAGCGTCATTATTCTTTTGTAAAAGTACATGATGAGTTGCGTTAATCTAGTTTAAAAAATATATCCTCCAGCTAGACTAACCTGCTCCTTTCTTAAATGATTGATAGTGGAAGCTTCAGTCAATTTGTCATTAACCCAAGGTGAGATAGTAACTTGGCCAGAAAGCACCAAATTTTCTTTGAGACTGAAGCAAAAAATAAAATGTAGTTCCCACCTCAGCTCTAAGCATAACTTGAGACGTCTATAAACACCATATTGATCGCCGGAATTTGTGAGAATAATCCATAAATTTTTAGACATTCAGCAAATTTATAGGTAATGGCAGATAAAATTAGTAAAATTTTTGGTTAGGTTTTGGTACGAAATTGGTTAAAAAAAGTTTAAGGATTGATTGTGCAATTCTCAGTAACTGTGGTATGATCCCATATAAGATGAGTTGGACAAAACTCTCGGATCATTCATAAAAACAGCTATTTAAGGGGCGAAACGCGCTGTTCAACAGGGCTCTCAGCAATTCTAACCTTAGCAAAACATAATCCTTAAGTAAGGCTTGTGTAAGCAAAGACTTAAAGCATCCGGTTAGAAAACGCTCAAACCCAAGCATTGAAGCGCAGTAATGTAGTTGACAGAACAGACGTTCTCTGCTTAAAATGCTATTATGGATGCAACGGGAACGCCCATCATCCTACAAATAAGTCTTGCATAAGGAGTTTTTTACCCATGAAGAAGACCGAATTTATCGAGGCAGTAGCTTCCAAAGCTGGGATTACCAAAGCAGAAGCTTCCCGGAATGTGAACGCGGTGCTGGATGTTATCACTGAATCACTTTCAAAAGGTGATAGCGTAGTGTTGACTGGTTTCGGAACCTTTAAGGTCCGCCATGCCAAAGCTCGTAACGGTGTTAACCCCCGCACCAAAGAAAAGATCAAGATTCCGGCCACCAAGCGTCCTGCATTCTCCGCTGGCGCTGTTCTCAAAAAGTCAGTAGAATAAGGTCGACTCCTCTTTTAAGAGACTTGCCTGGTCCGTTAATGGGCCAGGCTTTTTTTATGCCTATGTGACTGAAACTTACATCTCAAAATGTTTCCACAACCAATAAAGCGTGCCACCGACTAAACTGCCAGTCAGCATAAAGATCACCACCGGAGCCGCACTTTCGGCCAAATCCCACAGTGCCAAATTAACAACCATTGCCGCTATAGCTAGACTGATTAGGACGGCGAAGCTAAGCGCAATGCTGGTGATAATCACCCCCAGCGGTTTGCGTTGCCAAAGTAAAACTGCGCCCACGATAAGAAACGGCAACATAAATCCCATATCTAAAACATGCACAGCGGAAGTTGGGATATTATCCTCAAGCACAGCGTCTGGCGTGGTGTTATCCAGCACGGCGGGGAGGACATCACTTAGCCACATTCCATAGAAGGCGATGGCAACAAAACCCGCAATGCCACTGATTACGCGTGTTGGAGCTTGGCCGCTGAGTTTAACCTCGGTGGGTTTGATCTGATTGAATCCCAGCAACATGCCATAAAAAGAACTGCCCAAAATGATGACATACACCAAAAAGAGTTGATTGAATTCCACTTGGAAAGCGGCAATCGCATAGGTATAAGCCACATACATCATGGTGCCCACCCATAGCAAACGGGCTTTTAAGTGACCGTGGGCGATTTGCCAGGTGCTAAACACTAACACCGGCAATGCAATGAGTAATGTTATGACATCTTGGGCTTGCCCTTGAGCGGCAAAACTATCGGAATTAGCATAGGTGTCGGGCTCAAAAATACCAGCTACGGTAGCAATGATTGTGCCGATCACCACAGGCAAACTTAGCCAGAGATAAGCTGGCATATGACTCAATATTTGAGTGTGTGAGGTGTGTTTAGAAACTGCAATTTGTGACATGAAATTGTGTATCCCCTGAAAATAATATACCCTGCTTATATTCTAAATTAGAAGGGGAGCGTGCCTAGTGAGGAAAATCTTGGCTTAGCAGGTTGAAAGTAATACGAGAAATATCATCTTCAAAAGGGGGAGTACCAAGGGTGACACTCCCCATGATTAGTTGAATTTAGGGGATGACGCGCATATTGAGAAATTCGTTAATGCCTTTGAGCATCCGGCGCAGTTCGCCTTCCATATCCTCATTAATGCCATCGAGTGTGGCCGCCCCTAAAAATAGCTCGCGCGATTCACGGACGAGATCCTCAGCATACCGTAGTTTAACCAGTGCTTCGCGCATTTGATCACGGGCATCGGTCAAAACTGGCGAGGAACCATCCCAGCCGAAACGCATCGCGGCCCTTTCAACTTTATTTAAAAATTCATCGGCGGACCCGATTTGTTGTTGAGCGCCACTTTCCAATAAGTTGATAATGGCATTACTCAAGGTGGGCTCCACGGCAAAATCGAGTTCAGTTACGTCACTATAGCGGGCATTCACTTCGCTCCGATTCCCCGGTTGGGGGCGTAACATGCCCCGTTTTGAAGACAAGCCTGTGAATATCGGATACAAAACCCCCACACATAAATTGTGGATGTCTTTACGGCGTTCTTGCTCTAAATTAGCGGCGTTATCTAAAAGCTTGGAGCTGTTCCAGTCAATGACGCGGAGGGTGTGGCCATCCCAATAAATATGCTCCAATTTATGATCCATGTAAGTAATACCGCGTTCATGGGCAAACTGCATTAAATGGCCAAACTGAATGGCTAAATCAATACCTTCTTCGGTGGGCAAGCGGCGACGTTGGCCTTTTTTGGCTTGCATCAAATAGAGCAAACTATTGTTACGTGGCAAATTTTCTAAAACAAGATAGGGACGCCAGCCAGCGGAATTGGTTTCATACAATGTTGAGCTAAATCCGTGAATATCATCGCCATAGGAAACGATTTCACCACTGGATGGGTATTCCTCGTTAGATGAAATATAACCACAATCATAGAATTGCATGGGGGTGGGATGTTCCGCCAACATACTTAGCAGGCGAGCTTCATGGACAAACGCTTGCGCTTCCCATTTAGGTGCACCTTCTGGATTCCGATGTTCGGTTCGCATAATTTTGAAGGCAACCGGGCGGTGGGTGCGCTTGTCGATGGCATCTAAAACACGGGCATAATGACCGAGGGCAAAGCTATCTATAAAATTACCAAGTTCAAAAAGTTCATTTAATGCTGGCATTAATAGCCAGTCCTTTCCTACCAATATATTTCAGTCTATATCTGCCTAATCATAACGACCTCCGCGCAAAAAGACCACTTTAATTCGACCCATCTTTCGATGACAAATGCATTGAATATTGATGCCTAAACGGGTTGAGATTGCTATTTAACTAGCAAACGATTGATTCTGAAAAATGAAATGAAGATGAAGATTTTGTGAATTCACAATTATTAGACAAGTTTTTAATTGGTTTTAATTTGTTTTTAGTTAACCTGAAATTACATTAGGTTAATACATAATTATCAGGGGTAGTCCTATGTTGCTGGCATCTGAAATTAATCATCGATATCAACCCATTATTTCAACTTTCAAACGCGCTGTATTGTTCAATGATGAACTTATTATCTATCAAGCCGACGGTCACTCCCGTGAAACGATTGATGCTTGGGCCAATACCGTTTGGCAAGATATTCAAGCGTGGTCAGACGATCATCCCTATGCAGTTCTGCATGATTTTCGGAATTCGGGGTTTAGTAATTATGCCCGTGAACGGGGGCAAGAAATAAGTATTCATCTCCCTGAACATATTCATGGCTATGTTGCCGTAGTGGTCGCCGATAGCATTGTCGGACGGAGTTTAGGTAAAGCTGTTCAATTTATTATGCATCGGCATCAACATCGCTTAGATACACAGATTTTTATGGATTTCGACGAAGCCTTAAATTGGTTAGAGAGTCAACTTTCCTAATCAGGGGAAGGGAATGGGGTGAGATTTTGCGTTCTCACCCCTTATTTTTTTATTCTTCGACGGTTTCGCCTGCTTCAGGAACGCTCAGGCTCTCATTGAAGAAATTGACCAATTTTTCTTCATAAAGGGCGGGTTCGGCCCAAATCGCTTCAATATGTTGGGCACCTTCAACCATCCACGGCTCGACATCCCCACCATTCGCATTAATAGCACTTGTCAAATCCGTCGCATATTTGACATTAATCCGTTCATCGGCGGTGCCATGGACAATAAAAATCGGGCGACCATTGAGCTTGGTCACAGCCTCCAGTGGACTTTTAGACGTGAAATCATCGCCTGAAATGACTTGGCCCATTAAGGTGGACGGTTTGGCCATAAAGCGTGGTACATTTGATCGCTCTAACTCATCCCCGATAATATCGTTAATATCCGCGAAACTACTATCCGACCAAACGGCGGCAACTTGCGGTTCTTCGCTGGTTGCAATAATGGACGTGGCCGCACCTAATGAAAAGCCCATAATACCAATGCTCTCTGGCTCAGCCCCTTTTTTATCAATCAACCAATCCCACGCGCCCAGCACATCCAGATATTCTTCAGTGCCCGCGGCATGGCGACCATCTTCAATATCGGATTCCCCATGATCGCGCATATCCATCAATAAGACATTGAAGCCGTTTTGATGAAGCATGCTGGCCGCCGTCAAGGTGTACGCGCGTTGTTTACAGTCATCGACCCCATGCACCAAAATCACAGTACGCGCTGGCGTATTCTCGACATTGGGAATATACCACGCGCTGATATTAAGACTGGCATCGCGACTGGGGAAATAAACGGAATCGTATGGATCAGTAATGAGATAGGGCGTCGTGTCGAAGTCTACGCGCGCAAAATTATCCGGCGTATTATTTTCATCTTCGGGGCGTGCTTCACAATGCGGTTTCACACTCGCGACCTGGTTATAAATCGCAAAATTTACACCCAAGAACATGACAATCAGTAAATCAATAATAAAAAATAAGATCAGCAGGCGTTTATGTTTCAACTGGGGTCATCCTTTATTTAGCATTTGAGCCATGAATTCAATTGTTGGGAATATGGTTCATTATCATAGCAGGGTTGGATTTAGCGCAACCATAAATTTTTGAAAATAAGAATAACCCGTGTTGTTTATGGCATAATAACAGAATAGAACCATAATGAACTCTTAAAATAACAAATAACGACTTGACGGTTATTTAAACTCATGTTAATCTGTCTGACCATCCATTGAAGTCTTTTCAAGGAGGTTGTCGATGTTTAATAATCAATTTTTAGCAAAAATGAACCAATAGGCCCGCCGCGTAGTAGTTACGAGATAAGCTTCTGTATTCCTCGTGTACTGAGCGGGTTTTCGTTCAGTCAATTCAGCACGACACTTCGCTATATAATGTGTATAACACAACAATAGTCGAGTCATTTTACGACAAAGGAAAGATCTGCATGGAAATCCCTAAACAAGGGTATTGGGGGTTGATGCGAACGTACATCGCACCCCATCGTCGGCTGTTCTACACGCTAACCGCGCTTATTTTGTTAGCTATCGTTTTACAAGTCTTAAACCCTCTGGTGGTGCGTTATTTTATTGATTCCGCTACGGATCAATCCGCGACCACCACAACCTTAACTTATGCGGCGATTGCGTTTCTTGTGGTTGCCACCATTCAACAAATTAGCACGGTTGCTTCCGTCTATTTTGGCGAAACATTAGCTTGGTCGGCCACCAATGATATGCGGCATGACTTGGCCTTGCATTGCTACCAGCTTGATATGTCCTTTCACAAAGTCAAAACGCCCGGTGAAATGATTGAACGGCTGGATACGGATATTTCCGCACTGGCGAACTTCTTCTCGGCTTTTTTGATTCGCGTCACAGGTAACGTTTTATTGCTTTTGGGGATTGTCGGCGTTTTGATGGTCGAAGATTGGCGCATTGGTACGCCATTCGCTCTGTTATTGATGGTGACCATTGGTTTGCTCACCTTCTTCCGCCGCCGAGCCGTGCCTTTTTGGGAATCTGCGCATGAAGGTAGTGCCGAAGTTTTTGGTTTCTTAGAAGAACGCTTAGCGGGCACCGAAGATATTCGCTCCAGTGGGGCCAATGAATATGTCTTCCAACAATTTGGGGACGTGCTCAATATGCGCGCTAGCCGCTGGCGTAAAGCATGGACCATGAATTTTGGTGTGATGTCCATTATCCGAAGCATGAACGGTATCATGTATGTGATGGCGATGGCGCTCGGCTACTATTTCTTTACGAATGGCCACATCACCTTGGGGACCGCCTATATCTTGGTCTACTACACAACCATGCTCGGCCGCCCCTTGCGCGAAATCTCTCAACAAATTCAAGATTTGCAACGGGCTGGCGGCAGTATTTTGCGCGTGGAACAACTCTATGCCACGACCAGCAAAATCGAAGACGGCCAAGGCGCTGAAATTGCCGATGGTCCGCTCTCGGTGGAATTTGAAAACGTCACCTTCAGCTATGATGATGAAAAAGATGACGATATTATTCTGCACGATTTGAGCTTTAATCTGCCCAAAGGTAAAGTCATGGGCTTGCTGGGCCGTACCGGAGCGGGTAAAACGACCATTTCGCGCTTACTCTTCCGCCTCTACGATATCAATGCGGGTACTTTGAAATTGGGTGGCGTGGATATTCGTGAAGCGAAAATCAATGAATTGCGCAAATATGTGGGGATGGTGACGCAAGACGTGCAAATCTTCCGCGCCTCGATTCGCGATAACCTCACCTTCTTTGATGACAGCATTTCGGATGACCGGATTATGGAAGTCATCGAAGATTTGGGGTTAGCCAAATGGCTCAGCCAACAAGCTGAAGGTCTGGACACGATGATGGAAAGCGGCGGGCGCAGTATTTCCGCCGGAGAAGCGCAACTCTTGGCCTTTACACGGATATTCTTACGCAATCCGGGGTTAATCATTATGGATGAAGCGTCATCGCGCCTTGACCCCGCCACCGAACAACTCATTGAACGCGCCGTTGATAAGCTCCTCAAAGAACGCACGGGGATTATCATCGCCCATCGTTTGAAAACCGTGCAACGCGCTGATGTGATTATGGTGCTGGAAGATGGCCGCATCAAAGAATATGGTGAACGGACCGCACTCATGGCTGATCCGAATTCGCATTTCTCCACATTACTGGAAACAGGTTTAGAGGAGGTGCTCGTATGAGTGCCCGTAGCCTAGCTCAACTGGAACTCTTAGAACGGGTTTCGAAAGAAGCCGAAAATCTGAAATCAACGCGCATGCCGACGTGGAAATTTGTGTTGGCCATGATTAAGATTCGCCCCAAAATGTATCTCATGAATCTGGTCAGTGTAGCCACCTTCATGATTATTTCGCAGGGTTTGGGGTTAGCCACCCGTCAGTTCTTCAATCTGATTGCGGATGACGCCGAAGTTTCATCTCTCACCATCGAGCAAATCTTATTGATTGCAGGGGGTGTTTATGTCGCGCGCGAAGTATTGCTCTGGATTGCACATTTTAGCCGCGTCTTCTTCTTCTTTGAAGCCGGAGACACGGTGCGGCGCAATCTATTTGCCCGGATTTTAAGACGCCCCGGTGCCAAAGCTTTGCCGCGTTCACCCGGTGAAGCCATTAGCCGTTTTGATGGGGATGTTGATGAAATGCCCGTGTTTACGTGGTTCATCAATGACTTGCTCTCTCAAAGTGTATTCGCCATTATCGCGATTGCGGTCATGGTTAACATCAATCCGATGATTACGGCCATTGTGTTTACACCGTTGGTCATCGTGATTTTCCTCTCAAATGCGGCCCGCAAGAGAGTGGGTGAATATCGCAAAGAACACCGTTCGGCCACCAGTCGGGTGGTGGGTTATATCGCCGAAACATTTGGCGCGGTGCAAGCTGTGAAAGTTGCCAACGCTGAATACACGACGCTGGGTTATTTCGATAAACTCAATGAGCGGCGCAAGAAAGCCGCTGTGATGGATCGCTCATTCAATGCCATTCTGGAATCCATTTTCTGGAACACAATCAATGTGGGCACCGGCGCGATTCTGATCTTGAGCGCGAGTTTGATGCGCAATGGCGAATTTAGCGTCGGTGATTTTGCGCTCTTCGTCTTCTATCTGGACTGGATTACCGAATCGATGTGGTTCTACGGCATTGTCTTGGCACGTTATCAACAAGCCACGATTGCCAATGACCGCTTGACTGAATTGCTCCAAGGGGCTCCGCCGGAAATCATGGTGCAGAATCCGCCGACGAGTGATCTCGGCACCGATCCAGTGGATAAGGCCAGCCATATCAGCGAACGGTTGGAACATCTCAGCATCCAAAACTTGACCTACAATTATCCAGATTCGGAAAATGGCATTTTCGATATCAATCTCGAAATGCCACGTGGTTCATTTACGGTCGTCACGGGACGGATTGGCTCCGGCAAAACCACTTTATTGCGCGTGTTGTTGGGACTTTTGCCCCGCCATGCCGGTGAAATTCGCTGGAATGGGCATCTGGTGCAAGATCCGGCCACTTTCCTTGTGCCGCCTTACACCGCGTATACCGGACAAGTCCCGCGCCTCTTCAGTGAGGAATTGCGGAGTAATATCTTGCTCGGCTTGCTCGAAAATCAAGCGGATATTCCGGCTTCGATTCGCCGTGCCGTGATGGAACGCGATCTCGAAACGCTGGACAACGGCCTCCAAACAATGGTCGGTCCGAAGGGTGTCCGTCTCTCCGGTGGCCAAATTCAACGGAGTGCGGCGGCGCGCATGTTTGCTCGTGAACCGCAACTGCTCGTTTTCGATGACTTATCGAGCGCGTTGGATGTGAAAACGGAGAAGATTTTGTGGGAACGCGTGTTTGAAATGGATGAGGTCACCTGCCTGGTGGTTTCGCATCGTCATGCCGCGCTCAAACAAGCCGATCACATTGTTGTGCTCGAACACGGACGGGTCGTGGCTGAAGGTCAACTTGATGATCTACTAGCCACTAGCCCCGAAATGCAAATGCTCTGGAAGGGTGAGTTAACCGAGCCGGAAGCCGAAGCCGTCGAATAGCAATAAGCACTTCATCCCCTCGCTTGATTATAGGTGAGGGGATTTTTTTTGCGACTGAAAATCCTCGAAAATTTCCATTCAAGTGTCCCCGATCGAAATTAACGGCGAGGTACATCGATCCCGCCCTACCCTTTAACAACATTAATTTCGTTCATCAATGTAAATTTGTTGGTGATACATAAAAATGAACATATTCACTTTTGCGAGAAATTACATTTGAATTGCACATTAAGGAATCCACTGGTAGAGAAAACCCGACGTGGTTTTCCGCTTATATTGGGTTCGCGACAACGGCGCGGCACGTCGGCCCCGCCCTACCATCAACAGCATTAATTTCGTTCATCAACGTAAATTTGTTGGTGATACATAAAAGTAAACATGTTCACTTTTGCAAGAAATTAGGTCCGGACTACAAACTAAAAGGCATACTGGTAGGGAAAACCCGCCGTGGTTTTCCGCTTCAAAATTGGATTTAGGGAGATTGTCATTTCAAACAGGCAATAAAACCGGCCTCAACATGTTATGGCCCTGCCCAATCGTTTGATATCCACGGGTTAGTCACGGCTGAGCAACTCTGCTCGACAATGGCTGAATTGATGCTACAATGGGCGTACGTCTTTATATATGATAATTTTTTATGCGGAGAACAACTATGTTTACGCCCCAATTCACCCGCGCGCATTATGAAGAAACCGCGCAAGTTATTCGGGACAAAGTCACTACCATTCCCAAAGTCGGCATGATTTTAGGGTCCGGTTTGGGCCCCTTCGCGGATAGTGCGGAAAATGCCACCATCATCCCTTACGAAGAATTGCCCAATTGGCCCCGCAGTACCGTATCGGGACATCAGGGTCGACTCGTTATTGGTCAGCTTGAAGGCCAAGATGTGCTGATCATGCAAGGACGTGCCCATTTCTACGAAGGGTATAGCATGGAGGAAGTGGCTTTTCCAGTAAGAGTGATGCAAGTCTTGGGGCTTGAAACCTTGATTGTGACCAACGCCGCTGGTGGTTTAAATTCTGGCTTTAAAGCCGGCGACTTGATGTTGATTGTCGATCATATCAATCTCATTGGGCATATGGGACAGACTCCGTTGCGTGGCCCGAACGATGAAAGTTTTGGCCCCCGTTTCCCCATTTTCACCCAAGCCTATGATCGTAAATTGCGCGATTTAGCCTTAGCCGCCGCTGAACGTGAAGGTTTGGCGCTTCAAAAGGGTGTGTATGTGGGTTTAGCGGGTCCAGCTTTTGAAACACCGTCTGATATTCGCATGTTGCGCATGTGGGGCGGCGATGCGGTGGGCATGTCCACGGTACCGGAAGTTGTCGCGGCGGTGCATGGCGGGATGCGTGTCTTGGGGATTTCCAGCATCACCAATATTGCCATTGATGATAGTGACTCCGAACAAGATGTGAGCCACGAAGAAGTGCTCGAAATCGGTAAATCAATTGTGCCACGCTTGGTCACCATCCTGAAGAACGTCCTCCAAGAAATGGATTAAGAATCATCGGTGGGGCGATGGTCAGTCATTGCCCCACATCTATTTTCCTGTGAAAACCATCTACCGCCAGCAGTTTGCCTCCCAAATAAAAGGATAAGGAAAGCATATGGGTAATCTATTTTTCTTTATTGAAAGTGTTGATATTGGGCTCTATATCTTTATTGCGGTGCTCTTTGTGTGGAATATCCGCAGTTTAGTAGTTGCGCAACATGAACTTCGCGAAGCGCAATTTGGGCTGGAGCGCGAGATGGCACAGCGGCGGGGTGGACGATCGATTACTCTGTTATTTTTATCGCTCGAACTGATTGTGCTCGTCTGGGCGATAGCAACCATTTCAGCTCCAACCTGGCGCGATGGTTTGCCGCCCGATTTTAAAGGCGAATTTGACGGCACACCGTTTGCCACCGATGTCCCCGTTGCCGGAGAAGGCTTTGTGGTGCAAGCGCGTTCCACGGAAGACTTCAGCATCGTGCAAACCGCGCCGCCGCCGAGTACACCTTCCGGCACGATTATTGCACCGGGTGGACGCGAGGGCTGTATTTATGACACGGCCTATATTGCCATTCCCGATGATGGGATGCGCGTCTTTGAACCGATCAATATTAAGGGCGTCGCCGATATTGATGATTTTGCCTTCTACCGCTTTGAAATCCGTAAGAGCGGCACCGATGGTAATTTTGCGCCCTTACCGCAAGACCACGTGCAACCTGTGCCGCTCACCAACGGGGAACTCGGCGAATTGGGCCAACTCATTCCGGATCTCTATTTAGACGGAGAATATCGCTTCCGTTTGGTGGTGTTCGACACGAATAGTAATCCGGTGGCGAGTTGTGAAATCACGATTTTCATCAGCCAACCCGTGCCGACCGAAACACCGATTGGGGCCGGCGTATCTCAATAATATGAAATTAAAACAGCCCTGTTGAATAATCAATGGGGCTGTTTTAGTAAGGAATTTTTCACCTGAAACGGATTAGTTTTAAACCCGTTGTTCGATCTGCATCGGCAACCCATCTTTGGGGAAAGATGTCACCTGATGGACCGGCTTAATCTTCGTACCGGGGACGAGATGTAATTGGTAGCGATTGATAATCAACGCCAATAGGATTTGGGACTCCATATACGAAAAATGATTGCCAATGCAAATCCGCGGCCCGCTCCCAAACGGCATATAGGCATATTTGGGAATCAGGGGCTCGTTATCCGCCGAGAATCGTTCAGGGTCAAACTGTGTAGGATTTTCCCATTTTTGCGGATCATGGTGCAAAACATACGGTGAAATTAACACAATCGAATTGGCCTTGATCTGATAATCACCCAAGGTGGTATCTTCTAAAACAGCGCGGGGATAAACCGATACGGTGGGTTGAATGCGCATGGTTTCTTTGATCACCATCAAGGTATAAGGCAGATTCGGCAAATCGGCGAGTGTTGGTAAACGTCCCCCCAAAACAGAATCGACTTCGGTTTGTAATTTGTGAAGCACATCTGGATTTTGAGCGAGTTGATAAAATACCCATGTCAGCGTGTTTGCGGTGGTTTCATGGCCAGCAAAGAACATCGTGAGAATATTATTGCGGATAAATTCATCGGACATGAGATGCCCATTTTCATCACGCGTCTCGAGGAGGAGTGAAAGCAAATCATGGCGTTCTTTATCTGCATTCTGCAGGTGTTCGGCCACGAAACTTGTGACGAGTTCCGTGAGTAAATTATTCACTTTTTCCGCTTCAGCATTTCGTCCGGTTAACCACGCGGGCAGAAGTGAAATAAGATCATCAACCACAATTTTCTGGGCGGAAAGGGCGGC
This sequence comes from Anaerolineae bacterium, assembly GCA_050303635.1. GTDB lineage: Bacteria > Chloroflexota > Anaerolineae > Aggregatilineales > J027 > JAKEEQ01. The sequence goes on along the minus strand of JBNLCD010000016.1, from coordinate 1,553 downwards.
GTTTTCGAGATCCGAATTTTGATCAACGGTTGTTCCAAACATCGCTTCGGTAATGACCCACATGGTCACTTGAATCATGTCTGCATGAATATCGCGCACCGTACCATCTTTCCACACGTTTAGAAGGGCTTCGCCGTTTTGTGCCATAATATCTGCATATTTTTCAATATGTTTAGCATGCATCAAGGGTTGAATGAGCTTCCGTTGGGGTTTCCATTCGTCATAGTCGGCCGTCAGAATACTATTTCCTAAAAAGCGTCGTAAACCTAGGGGCTGATCAGTCAGGGCATCCGGTTTATGGAAGTCACGCACCCGTTCTAATAAAACTTCCCGAATTAAATCTGGATCACTCACCAAATAGAAAGATTGGTTCATGACCTTGAAATGAACTAGTCCACCGTGTTCCTGTTGGGCCTTAAGTAAGAAGTCAACCGGCATACCGTTGGCGAAAATAAATGATCCGGCATTGCCGATAAAAGGCATCGCAACAATATTCGGTGGGGTATGGGTAGGTGTTATTGTTTGTGTCATTTTTAGCATCTCCTGAAGTCATATTTGTCATGTTATGTTACAGCGTGTAACATAGTCAACAAGAATTACTAACAACGTGTAACATATGTAACAGGTGTAACAAAAAATGGATAGACGCATACAAAAAACACGTCAAGGACTGCAAGACGCATTATTGGCATTATTAATAGAAAAGCCGCTGGAAAAAATTGATATTAAAGAAATTACGGAATATGCCAACACCGCCCGCGTCACATTTTATCGGCACTATGGTACTAAGCAGGAATTGTTTCTAGACGCGGTTGAACAGATTTATCAAGACTTTGAGGCACGCTTTATCATTCATGAAGTTGAGATGGTCATGGATTTCACTAAATTGCCGCCTGTCTATGATGTATTTGAATTATTAGCGGGGGATCGTGATTTTTATAAGAAGATTTTTGCGGGAAGTATCAGCGCGCTCATTCAAGAGCGTATCCGGTATTATATCGTTTACAATGTCAAACAGACGTTTAAAACAGATCCCCAATTTGCCGATTTACCACTCACTTTGATAGGCAATCTCATCGCTTCAACAGTTATTGGGAATATCATGTGGTGGTTATCAGAAGACTTGCCCTATTCCATTGAAGAGATCTCCCATATAACCCACCGCATGGCCTTAACAGGGGCAATGGCAATCGTTAGTCATAACCTCGATCTACCGTCTATTGAATTTGAGTCTAAATCTTGAAGTATCCTGAGGAGTATTTCACCAATGCCATTCACGCTAGCTCCCATATCCCGCGCCGATGCGCGCCAAATTGTGCGTTGGCGCTATGAACCACCCTACGATATTTATGATGTGGTGAGCGCTGATCTCGACGCTGAAGCCGAATATTATGCGGACCCAGCCAATGGTTATTTCAGTTTACATGCAGATAATGAACTGGTTGGCTATGCCTGTTACGGGGCTGAAGGTCGCGTGCCCGGTGGCGATTATTCGGCTGACATGCTCGATGTCGGTATTGGCATGCGCCCCGATTTGACAGGGCAAGGTCAGG
>JBNLCD010000015.1:0-25426 GCA_050303635.1 Anaerolineae bacterium | reverse complement strand
TTATCACGTTCGGCACGTAGTTGGGCTAAACGGTCGCGTTGTTGTTGTTCAATAGCTGGGTCGACTCGTAAAGTCTCAATTTTACTGTCAGATTTTTCATCAACTTCTAATGCATTGACCCCAACCACAATTTGTTCTTTACTTTCAATCGCTTTGAGAGCGTCATAAGCGGCATCGTTGATTTCGTTGTTAATGAAGCCTTGCTCAATCGCGGCAAGAGACCCACCCATCTCATCAATTTGATGAATATATTCAAGGGCACGGGCTTCAATTTCATCGGTCAGAGACTCAATCCAATAACTTCCGGCTAATGGATCAACGGTATCGGCTACACCGCTTTCATGCGCAATGATTTGTTGCGTACGGAGTGCGATTTGGGCGGCATGGGCGGTGGGGAGTGCCAGCGCTTCATCCATACTATTGGTGTGTAAGGATTGGGTGCCACCCATTACTGCCGCAAGCGCTTGAAGCGTGACCCGTACAATATTATTTTCGGGTTGTTGGGCCGTTAACGTACTACCACCGGTTTGGGTGTGGAAACGTAATGACAATGCCTTCGGATTGGTTGCGCCAAAACGTTCACGCATCAAACTCGCCCAAAGTCGACGTGCGGCCCGGAATTTGGCCACTTCTTCGAGGAAATTATTATGTGCATTAAAGAAGAACGAAAGTTGTTGGCTGAATTCATCAACATTCAAACCACTGGCAATGGCCGCTTCCACATAGGCCAAACCGTTCGCTAAAGTGAAAGCCACTTCTTGCACCGCCGTCGAGCCTGCTTCACGAATATGATAGCCACTAATGCTGATCGTATTCCACTTCGGAACTTCGCGTTGGCAGAAATCAAAAATGTCGGTAATCAGGCGCATACTTGGTTTGGGCGGGAAGATATAAGTACCACGCGCAATATATTCTTTGAGAATATCGTTTTGGATGGTGCCTCGCAGTTTATTCATTTCAACGCCTTGACGTTTGCCAACGGCGATATAGAGCGCCAACAATACCGAAGCGGGAGCATTAATGGTCATGCTGGTGGAAACTTTGTCGAGCGGAATATCTTTGAACAGCATTTCCATGTCGCGGATACTACTCACGCTCACTCCAACTTTACCCACTTCACCAAGCGCCATCGGATCATCGGCATCATAACCAATTTGCGTCGGCAAATCGAAGGCCACACTCAACCCACGCGCACCGGCATCCAAGAGCATGCGATAGCGTTCATTGGATTCTTCCGCCGTGGCATAACCCGCATATTGACGCATCGTCCAAAACCGTGAGCGATACATGGTCGGTTGAATGCCGCGTGTATAGGGGAATTCGCCGGGAAAGCCGAGCTTATCAAGATAACCATCTTCGGCCCCTTCCGGCGGAATCTGTAAGCGTGGGACAGGAATACTTGATGAGGTCGTGAACTCTTCACGGCGTTCCGGGAATTTACTAGTTGACTTACCAACTGCTGTTTTTTCCCAATTTTTCATTGAATTATGAAGCGTATCAGTCATGGAAGCTCCTTAGTCGTTGCCCTTGGGGATAAAAATCTAAAATTTATGAATATTGCGTTAATTTTACTTGTATTCTCACACAAAAAATCAGTCCATCTAGTGTAAAACAAAGCCTCCGTATTGCCCAGAGTAACCCCGACCAGACTCCAAGTACAATTTGCCATGCATGTTTGGTAAATTAAAAAGCCTCACCCGTAGTTTGCGAGTGAGGCAATATCGATATGATATGTAGATGTCGATTTAGAAAAAAAGACTAGGCGTTTTGTGTCAAAATAGCTTGATTGGCTTTGAGGAAATCTGCCAAACCCATCGGCTTCACACCTGTCAAATCTTCAATTGCGTTGGATACTCCGCTGCATTTATCTTCGGCAATTCCGGCATCAAATGATGCATAAGATTCTGCCATCGGTTGGGGTAATCCTGCATCAACCATGCCGCCAATCAAGGCTTCGAGCGGAATCGGTTGATAGGTGATTTTCTGACCCAAAACTGAACTGGCGATTTCCGCAATATCACCTTGGGAAAGCGCACTTGGACCGGTGACATTCAGTACCCATTGACCTTCAAATGAATCAGCAAGCGCCGCCGCCGCAAATTGCGCACAATCTTCGCGGGTCACATAGGCCGCCTTGCCATCTGCCGCCGCACTATACAAAGTGCCACTGGCCAAGGCACGTGGCAATGAACCAAGCAGTAAATCCATATACAGATTATTGCGGGAAATCGTCCAGCCCATGTTGCTCTTGGCTAAAGCATCTTCTGTTGCGGCATGATCAGATGCAATCATAACGGGTGTATTTGTTGGTTCCACAATGGAAGTATAAACCACGTGTTTGACACCCGCTTTTTCGGCTTGTTCAACAGCGGCAGTATGTTGTTTAACGCGTTTACCCGGTACGCCGAGCTCATCGGTACTAATCAACAACAAACGGTCTGCGCCTGCAAAGGCTGTCGCGAGTGACTCAGTATCATCAAAGTCAGCATAACGGATGTCCACACCTTTTTGGGCAAAATCAGCCAATTTTTCGGGACTGCGGGTGGTCGCAATGATTGATGTTTCGCCTTTTTCCAGTAACAATTCAAGAACACGTTGACCCAATTGGCCAGATGCACCTGTGACGAGTAATGTTTGTTTTGTCATTTTACAATTCCTTCTTAATCCTTTAGAATTCTATTAGTCACTATAAGTGATTAAGTATTTTTTCGGAAGTAAGCACTTTAAAGTGGGATGGTTACCAAATGGAAACTATTAATCTGCATGGGAATGTCTACGCAAGCAATTGTCCAACCCGTCAAATTTTAGATCGGATTGGGGATAAATGGACAGCCTTGGTTATTGGTTTGCTGGAAGAAGACACCATGCGTTTTTCTCAAATCAAAAAACGGATCGGGGGCATCTCCCAAAAAATGCTGACCCAAACTTTGCGCAACCTTGAACGCGATGGTTTAGTAACGCGCACGGTTTACGCTGAAGTTCCGCCACGGGTTGAATATTCTTTAACCCCATTAGGTGAAACTTTAATTACACCCCTCGCGGTTATTCGAGAATGGGCTGAAAATAATATCAATGAGGTCGTTGATTCTCAGCATAGCTATGATCAAAGCAATGTTTAGGTTGTCTCATTTGATGGCTGGTTGATGGGCAATGACAATTTTACACTTGTGCCTGCGCCTAATTGGCTATCAGCCGTGATTTTTCCCTGATGCGCTTCGATAATCCGTTTGGCTATTGTCAGGCCAACCCCCATACCGGGTGTATCGTGTGATTTATCGCGCCGCCAGAAAGTATCAAAAATATACGGGAGCTCATCTTCGGCTATTCCCGTACCCGTATCCGTAATTTCTATATAGACTGCTTGATCGGTCTGACTTGCATGAATTTCAATGGTGCCTGCCTCAAGGGTATACCCGTAGGCATTATTCAATACTTGTTTCAAGGCATGCGTTAAATACACAGCATTGCCTTTTATCAAGGTTAAGCTGGTCTCGCCCGTAAAATTGCAAGACGGTGTATCTCCATATTTTGATTGCATTTCAATCTGGACTTGCCTCGCCAAAAGCGCCATATCAACCATGGTATCCAAGTTAAATTGCATATTTTCAACCTTGGCCAAGAGCAATTGGGTATCGACCAATTGGGTAATACGATCAATTTGGGTCGTAATCTGGTCAGCTTTAGCTTGACGCTGTTCTCGTTCATCGGCATTTGTCATGAGGTAATTATTGGTACCAATAATGGCTAAGGGCGTTCTAAACTCATGTGCCGAATTTTGAATAAAGCGGGTTAACAAGAGCGTCCGTTCCAGTTCAATTTTCAGTTCAAATTCACGTTGTTCAGCTTCTTTGCGACGGGTTATGTCACGCAAAATAAGCAGTTTATGTTTAGGTTGATCACGCTCATTGAAAATGGGCGACATAGAAGCATCTAGAATGATGGATTGGCTATCAGTTTGTAAGGGAAGTTCAAAACTAGCTTCCCAGACATTCGCGCATTTTTCGGGTAGTACTTTATTTCTCACAAAAACATCACTCAAATGCTGGCCAATAATTTTTGTGCGGGATGCGGACGCAAATAATAAATGTGCTTGTTGATTAGCCATCATGATATGGTCATTCGCATCGAGCACGATAACCATATCATGCATATGTTCAACAATACTGTGATAACTTGCCGAGGAAAGTTGAAATAAGCCATGTTTAAATAAAGCCCAAAATAAGTGCAACGCCACAATACTCAGGGCGATTGGGATAGGGTTGGGAATATTATTGGTTAGCCCCAAAGCCGGTAACAAACTCATGACAATAACGATCATAATACCCGAAGCAAAAATCAGGGCCTGATTCTGAGTAAAACTTGTTGAGGCCAGCGCATAGCGCAGTAGCATAATGGTTCCGGCAATCAGCAATGTATATGAATAAACGCTATGCACGATGAACCAGCCCGCGAAATATTGCGTTTCCAGATTGAGAATCGTACTTTGATCAACTTCCCATTTATGCCAAAACAATTCAGGAAAAAACCAGACAACGATGATCGTGAGAGTCGGAATAACAAAACTCAGCGCAATAATTTGAGGACGAATCCACTGGCTATTTTCCGTAAACGACAAAATCGTGAATATAAAAATAACGATACCTAAAGTCAGTATCGAGTACCGTAGCCGTACCCATGTGTAAACAACCGAAGGATCATTAACCACTGCCGCCATTAAATAGCTAAATGATAGGAGCGCCAGTACAAAAAGTAACAAGGTAAACCATTTCGCTGAGGAAGTTTGGCGACGTGACCAGCTTATTGCCATAATGATGATGTTCGATAACACCGTGGCTATCACGGCGATTACATATATCCATTGAACTAGCATATTTTGCGTTTTTATATTTCCTGATTATGGAGAGGAATTGCGGGTCATTATCGCGAAATAGCTGGAGATTATCAAGTTTCTGTATCTATTATGAAGTTGGGTGCCATATCTACCAAGCATAACGGCAGATACTATCTAGCATCTGCCGCAATGACTAAAAGGTTATAGTGTATCTCGCCAGATTAGACGCGGGCTTTCTTGACGGCATCCAACATCGTGGGAATATCGGTAAACTTAACACGTGGACGCCCAATTGCTTCACCATTAGCCAATTCGAGTTCGTCCAATTTCAACCAGTCATTATAGGTGACATAGTCGACATTGCGTTCGTCTAAAAGACTTACAATTGCGTCTGGATTGGTGTCAGCGGGTGCAAAGGTGGTGTTATTTGCTAAATCTTCGAGCATCTTTTCAACCGTGGCGATTGAATCGGGCTTGTTCGTGCCGATGATACCGCTTGGTCCACGCTTAATCCAACCCACGGTGTATTCACCCACAACGACATCACCTAATTTACCATCGGTAAATTCAGTAATTCGACCTTCAACATTCGGGATTGTGCCCCAATCTTCACGGAACGGAACATCCGGCAATTGCACACCGCGATAACCCACTGAACGGAAGATCAAACCAGCGGGAATAACTTCGGTTTCTTCGGTTGCGCGTGGGCGGAGCGTGCCACGTTCGTTCTTATAGAGTTCATTCTTCACAATCTTGACAGCTTCAACATGATCGTCGCCAATAATTTCAATCGGGGAGGTCAGGAAGCGGAAGATAATCTTCTTGGGCTTGCTAGGATCTGGCTCAAGTTCAGCATATTCTTTCATAATTTCGACGTTTTTGACATCTTTCTTGTCAGCGTCGTCACTATCCAAATATTCTTGGCTCAATTCATCAATATCAATTTCTTCCGGAGTAATGATGCAATTGGCTTCCGTCATTTTGCCCATTTCGCGGATTTCAGGATTGGTGAAAGCCGCTTGAGCTGGACCACGACGCCCTAAGACATAGATATTCTTGATATTGCTATTCTTGAGTGCTTCAAGCGCATAATCGGCGATATCAGTTTCAAAAAGTTCATCATGGGAGCGGGCCAAAATCCGGGCCACATCCATCGCCACATTCCCCACACCAACCACGACTGCGGTTTCTTGGGTGAGATCAAATTCAAAATCTTTGAAATCGGGGTGGCCGTTATACCACGCGACAAATTCAGTAGCTGGATGGCTACCTGATAAATCTTCACCGGGGATACCCAATCGGCGATCAGTTTGAGCACCAACAGCGTAAATGATTTGATGATAGTGATCTAGAATATCTTGGTGGGTAATATCTGTCCCAAATTCAACATTACCAAAGAAACGGAAACCGTCTTTCTTGGCAATACGATCATATAGTTTGGTGACAGATTTGATCTTCGGGTGGTCGGGAGCAACGCCACCGCGTACTAAGCCGTGCGGGGTTGGCAGACGGTCATACATATCAACTTCGATAGTAAAATCTTTATTGCTAAGCAACGCATCCGCGGCATAAAAACCGGAGGGACCAGAACCAATAACTGCCACACGTACGGGATTTTCGGGAGTTCCTAGACTCATAAGCTCTTTATCTCACTATATCTACTTTGATTTTATGTGTAGTAAATGACTATATCCTCTATTAAGGATACACAACCAAATGGAGATGACAACTTCATTTGTCCCTATTTCAATGTGCCATAACTCACATTTTCGTATCTCTAAGATTTTGTGTCATTTTGATGTATGGGTAGAATATGGCACATCCGCTATTCTAATTTTAGGAGCATTGTCAAGTTATGCCAAATGAGAAAGCTCATAAACCTGCCACACTTAGTATCCATGCTGATATGCCCCACAACGAAACTAATTCGTTAAGTCCGCCCATTTATCAAACCACAACTTTTCGGGCTGACAATGCAGAAGCGTTTCTTGAAATGGCTGTTACCCCGCATCATCCGCAATTCTATACCCGCTACGGGAATCCTAATCACGCCCAAGCCGAAGCGGTTATTGCCGCCCTTGAAGGGGCCGAAGCCGCCTTATTGACTTCATCGGGCATGGGCGCTTTTGTGGCGCTGAGTATGTGTTTTCTCGAAGCAGGCGATCATGTCGTGGCCCAACAAGTGCATTATGGGGGCACCATTGGTTTTCTCGAAAATATGCTGGCGAAGTTTGGTGTAACGACAACCTTTGTTGATCAGACAGACGCATCAGCGTTTGCCGAGGCTATTCAAGCTAATACCAAATTAATCATCACGGAAACACCCACCAATCCCATGATGATTCTGACTGATCTCAAAGCCATCGCCGATTTGGGTAAGCAACATGGCATTTTGACCGTTTGTGACAATACATTTGCCACACCTATCAATCAAAATCCGCTTAATTTTGGGATTGATCTTGTTTTCCACAGTGCAACAAAATATTTGGGCGGACATCATGATCTCATTATGGGAGCCATTGCGGGAAGCCAAATATTAATTGAGCAAATTTGGCGAACATCCATTTCAGTTGGCGTGAGTGTCAATGCATTTGATAGCTGGCTCTTATTGCGTGGTTTACGAACACTCAAACTCCGTGTCCATGAACATAACAACAATGCTCGGCAAATTGCGGAACGCCTCGAACTACATCCCGCCGTCGAACATGTTTATTATCCGGGATTAGCCTCTCATCCTCAGCATGAATTAGCCCAACAACAAATGCAGGGTTTTACAGGTATGCTAAGTTTTGTTCTCAAAGGTGATAAGTATCAAGCCGAAGCGTTTTTAAGCAAGTTGAAACTTATTGATCGCGCCGCCAGCCTAGGCGGTGTCCATAGTATTATTGTTCATCCTGCGGCGATGTTAGCGGCGGTTCTCACTGAAGAACAGTTTATTGAACGTGGAATTCCACTAAACCTAGTACGTCTCTCCGTTGGCTTGGAAGATATTGAAGATCTTTGGGCAGACATCGAACAAGCTTTGGGATAAATCAGCCACAAAAAAGATTAAGCATGGAGAACCATCATGTTGCGACGTATGTTGATAATTCTTGGGTTTTGCCTCATCAGTTTCAACGGGTGGTTTTCCTTGATGCGGGTCGAAGCCAACAGCCATTATTTGTTGTATGGTGAAGAATACGATACCAACACAGGTGTTGCCCAGTACTATATTTATTCGCCATACGGTGAACAGCTGTTCCCGATTAAAGATGCAGTCTATTCAGGCGATTTTCCATATTTTGACTTGATGTGGTCCCCAACTGGATACCAATTTTTTCATTCAGATGCAACAACCAGCCATGTATCCATTGAGAGCCTAGACGGTAACCAGCGGCGCTTAATAGCGGATATTCCCTATTCGGCATTTTACGATATTGAGCGTGGCATGGCTCCTGATAAAAGATCATTCGTGACGGTCACTAAGGACACCGACGAATTACCCTATATTGCCATCTATTCAGTCCTTGGCGATCTCATTAACACAATTAACTTACCGACAATGATCTCTAAAGCCTATACACCTTTCTGGTCACCGGATAGCATATGGATATATGCACCCATATGCGAATCGATTAATGGGGAAAATACATGTCATTTATATCGTGTTTACCCTGACGGGGGTAATTGGGCAAAATTGTCTGAAATAACCATATCAGAACGGTTCGAAAGTTTCCGTTGGTCCCCAGATGGCAAAAAGTTGGCCTTTATGAGTGATAATAACTTGTGGCTTACCATTCCAAACGAACGCGGGTTATATCAAAAAGCCCCTGTTTTTAGTGATGATTTCAATCGATCGGCTACCCGATTTACGTGGTCACCCGATAGTCAATGGATTGTATATCAGCATGACGCAACGACGTTAAAACGATTGAACGCGTCAGCCGATAGCATGAATGAAATAATCCTTGCCAGTGCCCAAATAATCAATTTGCTCTGGTGTGATGATGCGTGGGTCTATTACTGGGCATCTGAAGAGGAAGACACATCGGTCGCTGACCTCTATCGTGTTCCGTTAGCCGGTGGCTCTCCCCAATTGATATTTTCCAATGGTGTAAAAGGATCGGGTTGGGACTACGGCACACCATTAATTGTCGATGAAAATTGGTTAATTATCCCTCAAGTCTTAGCGGATCAGTCTGTTATTTTTTATCGTCTGCACCACGATGGTACCCATCCAGAAATCGTCTTTGATCCTGTTACAATTCGCCCCGGCGGCACTGGTTATAATCTGATTTATCAACTTTCACCCGATAAGCGCTGGGTGCTGGTTGGGGGACGAAATTATGCTTGGCAACTTTCTTATCAGTTTAGAGTAGATGGTAGCCATGCCATCGATTTTCGTGATTATTCTAACCCCGATCGCACTAGATCTATCTACATAGACCCTTCCCCTGATATTTCGATGCCCTATCACCGTTGGGGTGTAAGCCTTGGTGTGTTAATCCTTTTACTAGGCATCATACCCAGCATCCGCCAGAATGTTTTGCGATTGCTCAGGAGGGAAACAAGCTGACTAAAACAATATCCGTACACTAAATTAGGTTTTGTGTTTTAAAATAGATCTATCTCTTTTTGTGTATTCTCCTTTACCCCAACGGGAGCAGTTATGTCTCAAGAATTTACGGAACTCATTAAACAAGCCCAATCTGCGATTGATGCAAAAAATAATGAGCTAGCCCTTTCACATATTGCTTCCGCGCTTGCTAAAAACCCGACCTCAGCTCAAACCTATTTTTTACGGGCTCAAGTGAATGAAAAACAAAATGAGCTTAAGAAGGCCTATGCTGATTACACGCAAGCTATTGAATATTGCCCCGAAGATTATCGTTTGTATAAAGCCCGTGCTGAACTCGCCCAAAAGCTCGATAAAGCCATTACGCCCGATAAAATCAAATCTTTGGTCTATGCGGCGCTCAACGACATCGATTTTGATCTCTTTGAACAGGCTCGCCTTAAGCTAGAAGAAGCGCAAAAACTTGATGTCGAATCAGATGTGGTCAATTGTGGGTTTGCCATTTGGAGCGCGCGTGCCAAAAACCTTGAAGTCATGAAAACGTATCAGGCTAAACTTCCCAATTTAGCTGAAGCAGATGCGCTCGCTTATGTAGCCCATGCCTATCTCAAATATTACAACCAAGCATTTGCGCAAATGCTTGATAATGTTGAATTAGCACTCGAAAAAGACCCGTATTTTGCCCGTGCCCATGTGCTCAAAAGTATTTTGTTTCAATTGACCGAAAAACTTGATAAAGCTATTGAAGCGGTGACAAAAGCACTTGAAATCTATCCTGAATTTGCTTGGGCCTATGACGTGCGGTCTAGTTTTTATCAGCTTTTGAATCAAAAAGATGAAGCGCGCCAAGACGCCGACACACTTTTACAACTTGATACTGACAATTATGCGTATTGGCATCGCCGCGCTGTCCTGCGCTATGGGCAAAGTAATTTGCAAGGGGCCATTGCTGATTGCGAAGAAGCCTTAAAGCGTCAACCTGATTATAGTCCAACCTATGCCACACGCGGGATGAGTCTGGTGCGCCAATCTATTCAAGAAAATGGCACGCAAGCTCTGGAGGATTTGAATAAGGCGGTTGAATTAGCACCAAGCCTCGCCGAGAATTATTATCACCGGGCTGAAATTCATACTCAGTTAGGGCGTAACCAATCCGCAATAGCTGATTATGAGCGATTTATGGTATTACGCCGCTCCCAACAAGCTGAAACAGGTTATATCACGCGCAACTTGCTTCAATTCGACATGTCAAATATCGAAGAAAAAGTCCAGCAGGCGATTGAACAATTGCGTACGACACCCGTCGATCCTGCACCAGTTTCAAATGCTCTCGATTTCAAAGAAGTCACAACCCCTAAACCGCCTAGCGCTGAGGATTTCTTAAAACATGGAGAAGCTTATATGGAGGAGGGCAAACATGAATTTGCTGAAGAAGCATTTGCGCATGCTCTCGATTTAGATCCTGAAAATGCGCGCGCTTATGCTAATTTGGCAGTTATTAATTGGATGAATAATGATTTTGATCGCGCTTTTTTATGTGTGCAAGAAGCCCTCAAACTTGATCCCAGTTTACCACTGGGGCATTTACAAGCACGTCTGCTCGCTTCTCAACCCGAATTACATGCAGAAGCGATAAAAGCTTATACAACGCTCATTAAGGCTGAACCCGCTATAGCGACGTATTATCTTGAACGCGGTAATTTATATCTTGAGAATGCGCAGTATCCCGAATCGTTAGCTGATTTGTCGCGCGCACTTGAAATCAATTATCTGCTCGAAGAAGCCTATTTTATGCGCGGCACGGTATATGGCAAATTAGAAGATTTTGCCGAGGCACTTGCAGATATGCAACAAGTCCTCGAAATCAATCCGCACCATGGTGAAGCTTATTTCTTTATTGGATATATCCTCTTGCGCATGGGTGAAAAAGAACGCTGTGTTCAAAGTGTGGAAAAGGCTTTGGAACTAGAACCATATCACCCCAATGCTGAGATTTGGCGGCAGAAATTGGCTATTTGGCAAAAATAACCAAGGCTGTTTGCCGGAATTCTTGCAGAGTTCATATGTTTGTAGCCTAGAATAGAAGTGGTTAAGCGGATTTAGCGTAATTAACTAATAATATTGGCTAGATTTGGCTATATTACAGAAACTACGCAAATAATGGCTTATCAGTTTGATATTCTGGGCAAGGTTCGTTACCATTAACCTATCTCAATTTTATCAGAGTATCAGTTTTGCATCATGGGACCCCAGGAGAGGAAGGGAAATTCGCCATGAACACCCAATTTGTTCGCAGTACCTGTCACCATATCAATCAACGCACGTTACCCAACCACTCCCTCTAATCCTATCTAACGACCTCTTTTTCGTTGCTAACAACAACTTAAACTGATTATTTTGGGCATCATCTAAAACCAATTTAGGCGACGTTATTATTTGTATTTGACTAAATGTACAACGATCCGTACTGAGTATTGATTCAATGCGCCAACTTTTAGCCGTGGTAGTAAAGGAGAAAATATACCATGTCTGTTACCGAGGATAAAAACAAGTGTTTGACGATTACGCTTAATCCATCGTTAGACCGAACACTCACCGTAAACTTTTTATGTGTGGGTTATGACAATATGGTTGTTGAAGATACCGATTTGAATCCGGCGGGACGCGGTATGAATATCGCCAAAGCCCTTAGCTCGCTGGATGTGAACAGTGAAGCCCTCGTCCTGTTAGGCAATGGACCTGCGTCTGAAGCCTATAAAGTTCTTGCTGAAGACCGACCTTGTCCGGTTCATTTTGTGCCACACGAAGGCACCATTCGAAGCAATATTTTTATCGTTGATACCGGCAAGGGTACGCATACCGCCTTAAAAGAACATGGTAGTGCCATCAAATCTAAAGATATTTCAAATTTCATCCAAGCAATGGATAAGCATATTGATCCAGAAGATTATGTTGTTTTTGCCGGATCGTTACCGCAAGGTTTATCAGACAAAGATTACAGTAGACTGATTAAACATGCGCAAGATGCCGGTGCACGCGTTGTTATTGATACAACTGGCAAAATTTTAGAAGATATTCTGCCGTTACACCCTGATTTAATTGTGACTAATCAAGTTCAAATGGAAGGGTATTTCAATATGCCCGTTCGTTTTGAAGATGATATTGTTGACTGTGCCCATCGCTTACGTGAACAAGGCGCCAAACGTGTTTTAGCGCTTCTCAGTAATGATAATGGTGCGGTTCTTGCGACTGAAACTGAAACCTTATGGGTTGAATTTCCTGATAATCATGAGATTGCCACTTATACAGGCACTTATGATGCCATGCTTGCAGGCTATCTAGCCGGACGGTTAACACAACAACCTTTTGAAAAATCATTGGAAATGGGTGGAGCCGCCGCCATGTATACTGCCGCTCAAGTTGGCGCACAATTTGGGTCTGCAATCGAGATCAAAGAACAGCTTGCTGAGGTGACAGTCGTTGAAGTGGAGGAGATTGAAGAATAATGCTAATGGATAGAGAAAATAGTAATGAGTCGCCGATGATTGTGATCGCGTCGAATCGCGGTCCATATGCCTTTACGGCCAAACGTGATGGTAGTTTTGATATTAAACGTGGCGCGGGTGGTTTGGTAACGGCTCTAGGTACGCTAGCGGAAAAACATGATGTGTTATGGGTTGCCGCCGCCTTAAGTCGTGGTGATCGACGTTGGGCTGAAGTTCATCATCACAAAACGAAAAATGTCCAAGGCATTAATCTACGTCTCATTACGCCTAATCGCAAAGACTACGATGCCTATTACAACACAATTGCCAACCCATTGCTGTGGTTTATCCAACATCAACTCTGGGAAATTCCACGCCAACCTCAAATTACCGAAGAAACATGGATGGCCTGGGAAAGTTACCGCGCCATTAATCGTCAATTTGCCGAAACCATTGCGGACACCATTAAGGATGAAACACGCCCTGTATTTGTTTTCCCACAGGATTATCATCTCTATTTAGTACCGCATTATTTACGTGAATTGGTGGGGGATCAGGTGCAAATCCAACCCTTTGTTCATATTCCGTGGCCGGGCCATGAAGCTTGGCGAATTTTACCTGAAAAAATGCGTAAAGAGCTTCTCCAAGGTTTGCTCGCATCCGATCGCGTTGGTTTCCAAACCAAAAAAGATGCATTTAATTTTGTCCAGACCTGTCGTTTCTATTTGTCAGATGCGCATTCATACGGTAGTCGCGAGTCCATTAATTATCGCGGTAAACAAATAGACGCTAAGGTATATCCAATTTCTGTGGATGTGGAAAAAATCGAAAGCATCGCGCAAGAACCTCATGTTCAAAATACGCGGAAACAAATTGAACGCTATATCAATGGGCGCAAATTGATTTTGCGCGTAGATCGGATTGAGCCGAGCAAGAATATTTTACGTGGTTTAGAAGCCTATCGTATTCTTTTAGAGAAAAATCCGCAGTATCGCCAAAAGGTCCAAATGTTGGCACTATTGGTCCCTTCGCGTATGGAAGTTGATCAATATCAGAACTATCTCAAAGACATTATGGCCGAAGCAGGTATGATCAATGCTAAGTTTAGCGATGAGCTTTGGGAACCCGTCCGCATTATTGTCGGCAACAACTATCCACGTGCAATTGCGGCCATGCAACTTTATGATGTGTTACTCGTCAACCCAATTGCCGACGGGATGAATCTAGTTGCTAAAGAAGGTGCACTTGTAAATGAAAATGATGGTGTACTTCTGCTATCAGAATATGCGGGTGCATTTTATGAGCTCGGCGACTATGCGCTAACCGTATCGCCATTTGATGTCTACGGCGCGGCTCAAGCGATGGATGAAGCGTTAAAAATGTCTGAAGTAGAAAGACAACAACGTTCAAATGCCTTGAAACAATTGGTCAAAGCCGCGGATGTTAAACGCTGGTTCCATGCCCAATTAGCTCATGCTTGGCAAGCGTTTAATAGCCATTCTAAAAATGACTCAACATCTGGCACGCCAGATAGCAATAAATCTGCGGATTCTTTCACCACCGCTGGTGTATCATCCGCCACAATACCTAATCCCCAAGCTGAACATTTCTGGTTATGACGTAGTTGTCGCGCCATTTTAAGGGCATCGGCATCGGTGGTGTCATCGCCCATAAAAATGGCCGCATCAAGTTGATATTGTTCGATAAGCTGGGCTAGCACGGTTCCTTTATTAATCTCAACAGGCGGACGTACTTCAAAAATCATGCGTCCGGCAAACAAACTGAGACCGTGCTCGCTCACGAGTAGCGTCAGCAAATCTTCAAACTTATGTTTGGCTGTATCTTGATCAACTGCTTGCCGATAATGAATCGACAATGTTGCTTGCTTATCTTCGATCAGCATCCCCGGTAATTGCTCCTGACGGGCTATCTCCAGAACTTTTTCCAAAGCATGACGATATTTTTGGACAGCCGGCGCAATTTGCAATTTTTGGT
The DNA here is from genome assembly GCA_050303635.1 of Anaerolineae bacterium. Taxonomy (GTDB): domain Bacteria; phylum Chloroflexota; class Anaerolineae; order Aggregatilineales; family J027; genus JAKEEQ01. The sequence goes on along the minus strand of JBNLCD010000015.1, from coordinate 10,560 downwards.
CCACAAACCACTCAAATCCATGATTCCCCACATAAACTAATTCAGGTATACCAACACGTTGGGCGACATCTTGGACTGCCCGCCCCGAAACAACCGCCGTTAAACTCAATATGGGATTAAGTTTGGCCAATAACTCTTTATTGTGTGGGGTAATTTGAGCTTGGTCAGGTTCATCGACAATATGACTGACTGTACCATCCATATCGGTGATAAGTCCCAAGCGAGGCAACGTCGTCAGTGGTTCTAAGATAGTTGATTTGGCATCTTGCCAATACATTCTGATGTTTACTCCCTTCAATACTTAATATTATATAAATTTGCTCACGAATATGTACATTATAACGTGCAAATATATAAAATCTGTTACAATAAACTCCTTAATTGTACTTGATTGGAGTTTATACATGGACAGGAACCTTTTTAAAAAGTCACATGCACTAAGCATCACTATTGTTTTAGTTATTGGATTATTATTGATCCGAGCATCAATAAGTCAAGCAGTTGGTTATGTAGTCACACCAAGTAATTTACAAGGTTGGGCAATTTTTGAAGATCAACCGGGTGATGGCTATGATTCAGTCTGCGAAATTCAAGATGGTCTAGGCTCAGTTGGCACTGGTAGTGTCCGTGCTGAGATTCCAAATCCTTCAGCCAATGGCGGTAACTACGCAAAATGTATTGTCGCGATTGCCACCTATGATCAAATTCCATTGAATAGCTTCACTAGTATCTCCTATGATACCTATCTTGATCCTAGCTCAACAAATACACACGGTTGGTATTTGAATATCTATCTAAAAGAAAGTGGAACTGGCTACTCACCCAATTATGATTATCGCATTGATTTTGCGCCTACCCAAACAGGCGGCTGGGAAACTTGGACCATTACACCGTCTACAACGGTATATTTATATCGCCGTTCAGGTACATTGATGGCAACTGGTTATTACACAATTTCCCAAATTATTGCAGGCTTACCAAATGCTATCATTGCCAATCCGTGGAATGGTGCGGGGGCTAGCTTAGTTTGGAATATGGGTGATACCGCTACAAGTTATCAAGGTTTTGTCGGCAATCTAGATAATCTGGCCATTAATTTAGGTGCATTCTCAGACACTCACTACTTTGAGTTTACCGCCGTCGTGGCGGCAACGGGTGGATTTGATGTTGCGAATAAGGGCATGATTCAAATTAATGCGAGTGGACCAATGCCAGCTCTCGGCTGTCCAGATTGTGAAACAGCACGTACGGCAACCGGTGATGCCATTATTTTGCCGCATGACTGGGATGGTAATGGTTTCGACACGTATGTCGTTACAGGTTGTGTTGAAATGAATGACACAATTTATACAAGCATATTCCTGGGTAGTGCGAATTGGGGATGGGTTGACTTATATGATAGTCGTGTTGAAATCATATCAGAAGGTTTGCCGGCAAGCTGTCTACCTTAATTAACATCATTCACTATCGCTAATAGAATTTAGAGAAGGGCTAGTCGTTGCTGATAACTAGCTCTTTTTAATTGCTTTCTATCTGTTTCCGCAACGGTTTGCCGATTCTGCTATCTACACATCTGCTCAGCATCGTATATTTTAAGAGACAGGCATTGCGATATTATTCACATGGATTCAATTTATCTAAAACAGAAGGGCGCTATGATGGCACGTAAACTGCTGATTCTAAGTATCATGGTCAGTCTATTAAGCATAGTATGCATAACCTCGACCACAACATCAGTCGAAAGCAGTGGCGGATTTCCTGCCGGAGACGATACCCTTTATATGCGTGAACAACGGGCTGTCTTTACAATGAATGGCGATGGCACCATGACCACTATTCTTGATTTCGATTACTACGGAACGGCAGATGAGTTTGGATGGTTGATTCCTGTGCCAGCGGTGCCAACGATTGAAGTCTTAGAAAATCTCACCTTAACCAATCTGCAAAGCGAGACGAGCATTCGGTTTACGGACTCAGTGCCACATGTCTGTTCACAACTCTATCCCTTTAGCAGTGGCGGGGGGAGTGGCGGTGGTGATGGTCGCCCGACGCCCTACACGGGGAATTTAGGACCGTATGATTATCAAATCATAGAACCTGCTGATTCTGCTGAAGTTGCAACTTGGCTTGAAGATAACAATTATCAAGTCAGTGCGGATACGCTGGCCATTGTCGACAATTATATCGCTCAAGATTGGCTGTTTGTAGCACTGAATTATCGCGAAGATACCGTCCTGCCTCGCATAAAACCGGTAGTCCTCACTTATTCGGCGGATAAACCTGTTTTGCCCTTGCAATTAACTGCGACATCCACAGAACAAACCATTCCGTTTTATGTATGGATTTTTGCTGATACGCAATACGAACCCGAAAACTATGCCCATGTCAGGAATATGTATGATGTGGTGCGTCGTCAAAGCGCAGTATTTAATATTGGCAAATTTCAAGAAGCGGGAAGTGGTTTTCCTCAACAGTATTTCGATTACTACGCCAGGTTTCAAACAGAGCATGACGGCCAACTATTCATCACAGAATACGCGCAACCAACATCCGGCTTGGTGGAAAAAATCACTGATTATGAGGATTCATTTTTGGCACATTTAGCTAGCGATTTTGATTATGTCACAATGATGCGCGCTCAACTTAGTCCTGAACAAATGACGCTCGATCCCAGTTTTGTGCCCAGTGACACCCCAGAGCCGAGATCTAACTTATTCGATTGGGCGCTAGTAGATCCTCTTCATTTTTATGGATGTAGTACGCGCACGGCTCTATTGGATATTAATACCGAAGCATTGCCGCCTGAACGTGCGTATTTTGCAGATTGGAGTTTAGACATTGCTTATCCAACCGGGTGGGAGCTCTCCGAGTTAGAAATCGTGGGTGAGTCAGTTTACGTGTATGCACCTGAACCAATCACCGTTGAAACCATCAATGCCTATTTTGCGGGCGAACCAACGCCTCCTATGTTTATATTTACCCCGATTTATCATTACTTAGCTGAGGGTAGTTACAATAATGATCATGAATATGGGATGCTGACTGCATTAGGCCAACCGCGCTCAAGTGAGTTACCCTATGCCTATGGCGGGGAAGAACTAGCCTATGTCGATACTCGTTACAAGCTCACAGATCCGGAAACAGTCGAGGGCATTCTATACGCTCTGTTGACCACACCGGAAGATTGGGCATCCAATGAAGCCCTGTACACGGCTATGATGGGCTATCCGCGCACCTATCAATTCTTGACCGGACCCAATATGCGCAACACCGTATTCCTCAAAGATGGTTTCGATTTCTGGGTGAACAGTTACTTGCGGCCAGTCCTGCAAGTTCCCTATCCTGAAGATTGGCAAGAATTTACTGATGATGAGCGGAATTATGTCATTGCCCTCAATGGCGATACCGATGGACCCTCTATGCGCTTGGTTCCCTTTGGGCGTTTTTATCGTGAATTAGCCTCACCGCAAAGCCTGAGCGCCGATGATCTTTCCCCTATTTATGAATTGGCCAGCACTTGGGCATCTGATTTCTACAATATCGATGTTCCGCCAACTATCTGGGGCGACTTGGCAACCTGTGACACACAAGCGCGCCCTGAATTCGGCTTCGAGAAGGATGGTCGTCTGGGCTTTGTCTATTTCTCGCACGGTTATATTGTCGAGATTTCAGCGCCTACCGCTGAATTTGCCACTTATGCCGATATGCTGACAACCCTGTATCAAACCACACTGACCAACCTCGATGCCATTCAAGATAATGGTTATATCTGCAACTAGAAACCTATATCCTCAGGCAGAAATTAATCTGTCTGAGGATCTCCTTAAAAAATCAAATTACTTGGCAAAAAAAGAATGTTTGTTTTATTCAACTTATCGCGCTAAAACAATTTGAGGAAAATAACCATGTCCCCGACATCCAAATATCGACTAATATCTGGCTTCAATATCATTGAATTGGCAGGCAAACCTTAATCAAGACCACAGGGGGTATTTATGAACAATGTTTTGGTCGCCGGACTTATTAATCTTGAAACAACCGTCCGGGTGGATGGTTTTCCCATCGAATATCAACCCGTCCTCTATCCATTTGGGGGCGTTAAATCGACAGTCTCCGGCGTGGGCTACAATATTGCCAAAGCACTGACCACATTGGGACTCTCCATTAATTTTATGTCTTTGGTGGGCTATGACAGCGTGGGGCGATTTTGCCGCTCTGAAATTGAGCATGAAGGCATTCCCGTGCGGAATGTGTTATCGACATTACATGCTACCCCCCAATCGGCGATTCTCTATGATGCGTCGGGACGGCGGCAAATTAATGTGGATTTAAAAGATGTGCAAGAAAAATCTTATCCAGAGGATGCGTTCCTCCCCGCGCTTGAAAACAGTGATATTGCGGTGCTATGCAATATTAACTGGACACGCGCTTATCTGGCTAAAGCCAAAGAACTCGGCAAAATTATCATCACGGATGTGCATTCAATTGGTAATTTGAATGATGATTACGACCGCGATTATATGGCGCATGCGGATATTTTGTTTATGAGTCATGAAAAATTACCGGAACCACCGCGTGAATTTGCACGGCGGGTAATGGATACCTACGGCAATCAAATGGTGATTATTGGTATGGGCGCGGATGGTGCGTTGCTGGCTATGCGCAACCAAGAAGAAATAGTGCATTATCCGGCTGTCCAAACCCGGCCGGTGGTGAACACTATTGGGGCGGGAGATGCGCTATTTTCAGCGTTTATCTATACCTATGCGCAGACTCGTGACCCCTATTTAGCACTCAAAAAAGCCACTGTTTTTGCTTCGTGGAAAATTGGTGTTTCCGGCGCGGCCGATGGTTTTTTGTCATCATCAGAACTCGATAAACTATTTACTAGTCCTTAGTGAATAATCTACGTTGAGCTTGGTCGCCGTGGCAAAGTAGGTGCTTCATACAGCCCTAACTGCGCCAGACGTTCTTGAAATTCTTCGCGCGAAAATGGTAATGTCGGCGCGGTTGGCCGACTTGCCCGCGTCGGCGCTTCGGATTGCACCGCTGTGGAAATATTGGTTTGAGTTGTCTTTTCGAAAGCTTTTTTAGGCACCTCAATAACGGCGGTCGGTTCATCATCTAAGAATTCAGCCTGATCGTCCGCCATGCCTTCCGAGGGGGCGGTTGGCAGTTGAATTTGACGTAAGGCTTGGCGTACTGCTTCACGTACAAATGAATCATGATCGTATTGAAGACCCTCTAACACGCGAATGGACATTTGTACCAGTTCAGAGTCTTCGTTCTTTTCAACTGTTTCCCACAATTCGTAGGCGGCTTTCAGGCGTTCCTGTGGACTAGCACTGGTCAACGCTTGTTGAAGCCAAACATCTAATTGCGCATGCGTTTCGATACGGAACACAAAATCACCCCCTTCATCACCCAACATCCGCCCCATTTGAGGCGTTTGTCGGCCTAAACTGTGTTTACGAACTTGATCTTGCAGATAAATACCCAGATGTCCCGCGCGCAGAATACCATCCCGCATCGCGGCACCTCTTAAACCATCTAATAGGAAATAGGTAAAACTAGAATAAACTTCTTGCCCCAGTCGATCTGTTGTGAGTTGATCACTATTACTAGCTGTAATCACGAGGCGTGATGGACGGTTCAACATATCTTGAATGGGATCGATCCGCATCATTGGTGAACGGGTAAGAGCATATCCGGCGAAACACGCATCCAGTAAATATAAAACATGACGGGCAGGCATAAAACCCGCTTGCCGTTCCAGTAAATCCATTTCAATGAAGGTGCTCCATCGCCCAATTTCCGCATCATAGGGTGCCAGATAACCCACTTTATCTTTACCGTTTTGCGGATTACGGGTCAAACCATGTCCCGCATAATAAACCAATAGCCGCGCATCTTCAGAGATAACCCGCGAATCGGTGAAATAATCCGTTAGCATCGATTGAATGGCATCGCGCGTCGCTTCTTGATTAATCAAGGTCACAATTTGATTACGCGGGAAATTCAAATCTTTATGTAAGGTTTCAGCGAGCGCTCGTGCACCACGTTCAGCAGTTTCAAGCGGCGGCAAGCTGTTGCCTTTATACCGATCAATACCAATAATAAGCGCCCAGCTATTTTGATTGAGAGGGTGTTGGGTCATAGCAGAATCATCACTAGCGATAAGTTGAGTATTTATATAATGCCTCGCAAAAAATCAGGAAAATAAAAGTTTATTTTTAGTTATAAACTATAGTCTAACATAGAATATCAGGGGATTTTAAATTTTTAACAGAAGCTAGACAGTGTGATTGCAGTTGCTACTCGTCGCCGAATCCAGTAGAATCGCAACGGAATATTTGTAATGGAAAGCGATAATTTGCGCCTATGTTAACTCGTGCCTTTCGTCTGACTGACAAATTCAGCAATGCTTTTCTTAAAATTGCCGTGTGGGTGGCTCAATGGCTTCTCTTACAGGTTACTGCATTTCGCGAATCTGTTGAAACATCCGTTGTGGGTCTTTATCGTGGTACCAGTCGCACAATTGATACAGTCACGCAAACAACAAAAGGTGCCTATGATGCCACTGATCAAGGTCGCCGATCGATTATGGCGCAACGGGCGGCTCTCACGACGACGGGCGGCGGTGCCATTCAACCTGCTATTATCGAAGATCCGCTCATCCGTCAAAATCGAACCCTCAGTGTATTCACTGTGTTGCTGATGATTGCTCTCATTGCGGTTGTTTTATGGGCAACCAGTCAAGATACCGGCGGTATTACCACCAGCGGGAATAATGGCGCGGCCTTTAATCTTCCCGGCCAAAATACGGCAGTGCCGACTGTGCCCAATATTCCAACGCAAGCACCGACCTTAACGCCTGTGCCGCAACCTTTAAACTGGCGTGGCACCTTAGTCTTTAGTGTGCGGCAAAATGGTCAAGAAGATATTTTTGCCATGCAACGCGGTGATAGTGAACCTCGACGTCTGACCAACTCACCCGCCGATGACCGTGACCCCTCATGGAGTCCGGATGGACGTTCCATTGCGTATGTCACCAATAAAGATGGTGCTTGGGAAATTTATGTGATGGATGTACTTAATCGCCAACAACGGCGTATTACGTTTAGTCCGGGTTATGTTGGGTCGCCTTCATGGAGTCCCGATGGCACATTTATCGTTTATGAAGCTTATGTTGAAGATAATCTCGATATTTATATCAGTTCCATTGACCAAAGCGGCCCGTGTGGTGAGCCCTGTCGCGTAACCACAGACCCCGGTCCAGATTTTGAACCTGAATGGATGCCCGAACGTCCGGATGGCACGGGCGGTCGTATGATTGCGTATACAGGTATTCGCGCAGGTGCTCAAGATATTTATTTGATTAGTTTAGATAATCCAAGCGATGCTTCCGCCGTTCAACTGACGGATACACCCAATATTGATGAAAACTATGCAACTTGGACACCGGACGGCACCCGCATTGCCTACAGTGTGCGCGATGATGGACGTGAAAGCGTTTATTACCGCGATGTTGATATTTCCGAAGATGAAAGCGGCGCTATTTTTGTCACCCGCATTAGTTCTGAAGTAGCCGTTGGGCGTGGGCATCAACCAGTTTGGAATCCACAAGATGGCAGTAGCCTCTTCTATTCAGCAGACCGGGATATTGATCAATCTCAGATTATTGGCGCTGATCCCAATACACTCGGTGGCGGTGGTGATGTGCAAATTATTGAAGGTTTGGTGGCAGATCTTGATTGGTCCGTAGCTGAACCTGTTTTCGAAGGTGTTGTGGCCAACTATGAACAACTCTATTCCGAAAATGCAAATGCCTTGGACGATGGACGTTTTGGCTTGGCTGAGATGGCCGAAGTCGATACGATTGATGCAGTCCTGAACTCACGTGTGGTTGGCTCATTTAATGCGTTGCGCTTCCGCGTATTGGAAGAAACAGGCATTGATTATTTAGGGGAACTTGAAGATGCCTTCTGGCGGCTAGATCGCTTACCTGAACAAGGTCAACCACGTGAGAACTGGCACTATGCTGGTCGTTCCATTGCCTTGAATCGTAATATGGTCTTACAAGGTAATCCCACCCCGATGGTTGTGGTCCGCGAAGATCGCGAAATCGGTGTTTATTGGCGTGTTTATTTGCGTACTAATGCGCAAAATGGCACCCAAGGTGAACCGATTCGTGAAGTCCCGTGGGATTTTGCGGCGCGCTCCACTGATATTACAGCCTATGAACAAGGTGGGAAGCGGCTGGATAATGTACCTGCCGGCTATTATATTGATTTAACGCAAATTGCCCAAGATTATGGTTGGTTACCTATTGCCGCAGATCGCACATGGCGTCAAAATTTTGCAGGTATCCTCTTCTGGGAATTTGTGAAGACGGACAATCTCGTTTGGCGAGCGGCTATGCGCGAGCTTTATACCGATGATCAAATTGAAGCTTTGGGTCAACCGCCAGTTCAGGCCACGTCGACCTTGCCCATCTTACCGACGTCGACACCGTTGCCACCGGCGACACCGACACCTATTCCACCTGACCAACAATAGCTGAGGATCATTTGATGCGTCGCGACATTCAACCCCATCGTGATTTACCGGATACCCCGATTAGTCGTCAGCACCAACCGGGTGTTTTAGGTAATACAAGTTTGCAAGCTATTCTCATCGTCTTAGTGACGTTGGGTGCCATTGGTTTTTTCATTTCACAAAATCAGCAATCTAACTCAAATGCGCAATTGCCTGTCATCGCTTTGCCAACCCAAACCACTATCCCTGAATGGAAACTAGCGGTTGAGAATCAGGTACAAAGTTACGTAACTGAAACACCAACACCCATTATTTTGCCAACGAATACACCAACACCACGGCAATTTCAAACAGCGAATCCATTCGATGTTAGCTTGATTGAAGGTACTATTTTGCCAACCTTCACGCCGGGACCGACAAGCCTTTCAACTGAAGTATTTCGCGGCTCCACTCCCGTGCCAAGTCCGACGGGTATTGTGGCCAGTGTCGGCACACCTGATGATCTACAGCCACCCCCTGAATCCTTGCCGTTGAGTTTACAGCCGTATGACCATTTCTTTATGCGGCGACCCATCAATGCGACGTCTAATGGTGAAGCGCTCTTTTATTACCCTTATGGTTCAGATGGGAATCAAGGCTTTAGAATTCATCATGGGATTGATATTCCTAATCCAGTGGGCGAACAAATCTTGGCGGCGGCAGATGGCGTGGTTGAATATGCCGGTAGCACTGATGAAAATACCCGACGCGGTACGATGGAGATCTATATATCCTACGGTCAAATGGTCGTCATTCGCCATAATTTCAGCTATCAAGGCCAACCTGTTTGGACATTGTATGCGCATATGTCTGAAATCTACGTCCAAGAGGGTGATGTCGTAAAAATGGGTGATGTCATCGGTGAAGTGGGTGAAACCGGATATGTAACCGGGGCACACGTTCATTTTGAAGTCCGCATCGGCACCAATAGCTATTACAATACACGTAACCCATTGCTTTGGATTGCGCCTTATCTTAATCGTGGCGTTGTTGCTGGTTCAATTGTTAGCCCCAACGGCGTATATATTCAAAATGCGTTGGTCCAACTCAATCGAAGTGGACGACGTGTTGATAGTACCACAACCTATATTAGCCCGAAACAACCCGGCGCATCGTATGTTGCGCAGGTTGTGCCAGATGATAATTGGCAAGAAAATTTTGTAATGTCGGATGTACCAGCCGGTGTCTACCGTTTGGTTGTAGTTTCAGGCGATCAGCGATTTACGCAAGAAATTGAAGTTTTGCCCGGTCTGGTTAATTTCTATCGATTCCAAATTGATACCGACCCAACAGGCGATATTAATGAGATTGTCGACAATCCTGAGGATACAGCTCAATAAATGAATATTCTCTTAACCCTCAGTTATCTTGTCCACTTGATTGCGACTGTTGTCTGGTTAGGTGGAATGTTGATATTTAGTATTTTGGTTGCGCCGCTGGTTGAGAAAATTCTTTCTGACCATGCCGAAAATCAACGCCTTTTGCTAAACTTACAAAAACGATTTCGACCAATGGCCAATCTGAGCCTACTTTTGTTACTGGGTACAGGTATGGTTCAAATGGGTGCGAGTCCTGAATATGATGGTTTCTTTGCTATCGACAATACATGGTCAGTGGCCATGTTGCTCAAACATATTGTATTTGGCGGCATGATTCTTGTGATGCTCTGGATTCAATTTGGTATCGTGCCTGAATTAGAACGGGCGACGCTTCTCGCGACGCAAAGTAATGCAACTGCTGACTTAGAGCGTATCTTAAACCGCGAGAAGCAGTTAACGCAGATATTATTGGGTTTAGGCGCATTGGTGCTTGTTTTTACAGCTGTAATGACCGCAGTTTAAGTCATTGCCACGCTAAACAAAATCAGAACATATTAATTGAGGCGGAGGAATGACTCTGCCATGAGGAGATTAGCGGGCGACCTCATCCGGCTTCGCCGACTTCACCCGCCCTACACCGCTGGAGATAGTAGTGTCACAACGA
>JBNLCD010000014.1:0-26364 GCA_050303635.1 Anaerolineae bacterium | reverse complement strand
TACCGCGCAGGTTTCAACCGACATCCACGGACCACCATTCGAGAAGCGTTCTGCCAAATTGAGTTCTTCATAAGGAACCGCCGTGCGCGTGCCATCTAAATTACGACGTGTAAAAACGCCATTCTCCACATTGGAACAATAGCTATCGGTAATGGCAAAAACATCGGCTAACAGTGCTTGGCGTACGCGAATTTCACTCACCGTGGACATACTCCCTATACATACTTATGGTCCATCAAAACATTGCTCATTGTAACGCATCGTCTGCTTTTGGAGTATGGAAAATTGTGATTCATAAAATTCGTCTAGGCAACTATCAGCCTGCGCAAATCTCCTTGAAAATTCGCGCAGGTTGATGTTAGGAATATCTTTGCCGCCATGCTAAAGAATATTTAGCTTAGGATTCCAAATTGGCGAGCGCGTCAAATTCGCTAGGTGTGAGTTGAATATCTGCCGCTGAAATATTTTCTTGTAAATGTGCCAGTGACGCTGTGCCCGGTATAGGCAACACGACTGAAGAACGCGCCATCAGCCACGCAATAGCGATCTGGGCCGGCGTAGACTCATGCGCTTGCGCAATTTTCTGGAAGATGCCTTGTGGGGCCGCCAACCGACCCATCATTAGCGGAAAAAATGCGATAAATGCAATATTGTCGCGCTCACAGATATTGAGCACATCTTCGGACCGTCGCACCGCGACATTATAAAGATTCTGCACGCTGACAATCTCCGCGACTTGTTGCGCTTCGTGCAACACATCGGCGGTGACATTGCTCACCCCGATATGCCGAATTTTTCCCGCTGATTGCAAGTCTTTGAGGATACCGATTGAGTCCGCAATGGGCACCCCTGCTTCCTCAAAATAACGAAGTTGTACTAAATCGAGGCAATCCACCTGTAAATTTTTGAGATTGTTTTCACAGGCTTGCACCAAATTGCGCGGTTCAACATCCGGAATCCACATTTTTTGGCCATTCCGCTCAACCCGTTGCCCACCAACTTTTGTGGCGATAACCAGATCAGATGGATAGGGTTTGAGCGCTTTGGCAATTAGTTCATTAACGATATGCGGTCCATAGAAATCAGCCGTGTCGATGAAATTAACCCCAAGTTCCACGGCTTTTTGCAGAACGCGCTTGGCATTTTCAAGATCATGTGGCGGACCCCAGACTTCCGGCCCCGTTAAACGCATCGCGCCGAAACCTAAACGGTTGACTTCGAGATCAGGACCGATCTTGACGGTACCCGCATCTGTTAAATTTGTTGGGCTACTCATGTTGCATTCTCCATTTGTAGTTTGTTGTACAATTGGTAGAGTTCCATAGCCAGCATTGAGCGACCAGATACCAATTATGCTAGTACTGAGAGTAACAGGAAGCGATTTGACGATTCATGCAAAGTGAAAAACGACGCAAAGCATTGGGCGATTTTTTGCGGGCCGCACGTCATAACACCGCCCCGGCGCAAGTTGGCCTGCCGAATGGCAAGCGCCGCCGCACACCCGGTCTGAAACGTGAAGAAATTGCCCAACTCGCCAATGTGAGCGTGACATGGTATACGTGGCTGGAACAAGGCCGTGAGGTTAATCCTTCACTTGAGGTGCTTGAAAATCTGGCCATTGCCTTGAATATGAAACTGGATGAACGTCGCCATTTTTTAAGTTTGGCGGGTTACAATATTTCCACGCATCCTGATGATTATGAAGAAGTGGTCCCCGATGTTTTGCTGGCGCTGATTAATCGTTTGGAATATACGCCGTGTATTATTATTGGCCGCCGCTGGGATATTCTCGCGTGGAATGAGATGGCGTGTGCCGTTTTTGATGATTTCACGCAATTGTCTGGAATTGAATTGAACCTCGTGTGGCGTATTTTGACCAATCGGGAAAATCGTCGGATGCATGAGGATTGGCAAATCACTGCGCAAAAGGTATTGGCCCAATTTCGGTCAGATTATGGCCGCTTTATCGGGGTGCCCCAATTCGAAGAACTTCTTGCCATGCTAGCCGAAAATTGCCCCGAATTCACGGAATGGTGGGAAGAATATAATGTGCAAGATGATATCACGGGACGCAAATCATTAGACCATCCACAAGTTGGCTATCTCGCTTTCGATCATATTATGCTCCGTGAGACAGGCTACAACGGTTTGCGCTTGATGATTTATAATCCAGTTGAAGAGACGGACACCCTCGCCAAGTTGATGAAGTTAAAGCAAAATTCCTGAGAATTTCCCATTATAAGTGCGTAAACAGCCCCACATCGCAAACTTAGTCGCCGATGTTCACCTAGGCATGATGAACATTTCTAAAATTTCGTTGGTTTTGCCCAAAGCGGAACAAATGTTCACGTGTTAAATTAGCTTTATAGGCCGTTAACCGGATATTAATATGGATGCGGTATATTTTAGGTTGTTGCTCAACCCTACTTATAAATGATAAAATAAATTTGTATTGATGTATCTATCGTCCAATTTTTAGACTAGGCTAACAAAGAACCAGACAATGAAGAATTTAAAACTATGACCGAAGTACGTTCTTTTACACCGATGCTGATGGATTTGGCATTGGTTAGTCGTTTAGCCAAATCTCAGTTTTTGATGGATGCAACGACAGCTTTGGCACGGGGCACCAATCCGTTAGAAGCGGCTCTATTGGCCGCCGTACCCTTAGCGGACTTAGGCTTGCCCACTCTATTGCTCAAAGATGAGCATCAGGGTTATCTGGGGCAAATTCGCCATCGTACCTCCGAACGCCTCGCGCAAATCGTTTGCTTGGCTCCTGTCCCGCGCGATTTTGACGAGGAGGTCAACTGGCTGACTTTATTAGAAGGCTTAGTTGATACGGCAGGTCGTCGAGGCGCTCAATTTGTCCGCGCTGAAGTGCCGGAAAGTGAATATATTGCTATTCAACTTTTGCGGCGGGCTGGGTTTGCGGTGAATACACGTCAAATTGTATATCGCTATGCACCCGGCAGTCCTTTGTATCCAGTTCCACCTCGCCAAGTACGGTTGCGGCATGCCACTGACCGTGACACGAATCAAATTTTGGCGTTGTTAGGGAAGCTCGTGCCGAGTTTGGTACAGCAATCGGTATCCTGTGGTGAACAGGAACATTTTACCGGTATTGTTGTTGAAACACTCACCGACGGGCGATTGGTTGGGTATTTAGATGTAATTGAAGGTAAGGTGGGCTTAATCATCAAACCTTTCTTGCATCCTGATATTTTTGGTCAAGAAGCGAGCCAAATCTTCGCGGAGGCAATTCGCTCTTTGTCGAAATCTGACCGATTACCTGTCTATATCAGTGTTTTATCCTTCCAGGATTGGTTGAAATTACCGCTGGAAGAACTCGACCTAGATGTCAGTGAAAGCTATGCTATCTTAGTGAAACCTGTCGTGGCACGTGTTCGACAAACTGATGACCTAACGCAAGCGGCGCGCAATGCATTACTAAGCTCAATCGTGACCGCTATTGAACTAGATTTTGACCAAGATACCACTCCCTGAGAGATGTCTCAGGACTGCTCTGCGCTCTCGTCCGCGTAGAAACTTTAACATAACAATAAAGAGAAAAAATGAACTATCGGATAACTGACGATATCGACAGACTGCTGAATGTTTTGCCCGAAGACATCGCCTTCCGCCTTATCGAAATTGATAAGCAAGGAGATCTTCTGGAAGTGGTGATGGATTTGGGACGCAGACCATCAGCACGATATGTCGATGATACTAAGACCCTCAGTGAACGGGAGATCACGTCAACCGATCTGGATTTTGTGGTGCAACATGTGGGCATGTTCGACGCAGATAATCGCGCGGGCATGGAACGGACACTCCACCGCATCAGCGCCATGCGCAATCGTCAAGGCGAAGTCATTGGGTTGACTTGCCGGATTGGGCGTGCGGTGTATGGCACCATTGATATCATTGAGGATATTATTACCTCCGGCAAGAGTGTGCTCTTATTGGGTTCACCGGGGGTTGGCAAAACAACGCTCTTACGTGAATCGGCTCGTATTTTGAGCCAAATGCGGCGGGTGGTCATTGTTGACACTTCCAACGAAATTGGGGGGGATGGCGATGTGCCGCATCCGGCCATTGGTGGTTCACGACGTATGCAAGTCCCGCAACCGGCTTTACAACATGAAGTCATGATTGAGGCGGTTGAAAATCATAATCCAGAAGTCATCATTATTGATGAAATTGGGCGTGAACTTGAAGCTTTAGCCGCGCGAACGATTGCCGAGCGCGGGGTCCAATTGGTGGGGACAGCTCACGGGAATATGTTGGAAAATCTCTTGCGGAATCCAACGCTCTCCGATTTGGTCGGGGGGATTCAATCCGTGACACTCTCTGATGAAGAAGCACGGCGGCGACGCACCCAAAAGAGTGTGCTCGAACGTCGTTCACCACCGACCTTTGATGTGTTGATTGAGATTAAAGATCGCAACACCTTGTTGGTCCACGAAGATTTGGCCGCGTCTGTTGATGCGCATTTGCGCGGGCGTCCTTTGCCTGTTGAAATGCGACATCGAACGGGTGATGCCGAAATCGAAGTGTTGATGGTTTATCCGGAATCGTCCATGCAAATTGGGCGTGAAGGGGGCCGGACGCGTGACCGTGACTTAACGCAACGGCACGACAGCCGACGCGGTAAAGGTGCGCGTAGTAAGCCCCAAAGTCGCGCGGGTGAAGGCGGCTTTTTCTACAATAATTTAGGCAACGGCAACGGTGGCAATGGTACCCATCAGGCCACAACGCTTGAAGGCGAACATTTAGCCGCTAATGGTTTTCATGAAGATGAAGAACCGCAAGTGGACCGTAAGCCTAAGATGTTGAAGATTTATGCCTATGGCGTGGCTCGCAATCGGTTGTACGGAGCGGCGGATCAGCTTGGGGTGAACATCGAATTGGTTGAAAATATGACCAAGGCCGATGTGGTTGTCACGTTGAAGAGCTATTATCGCCGTCGGCCTAAGCTGATTGTGGATGCGGAAAATCGCAAGATTCCTATTCATGTATTGCGCGCGAATACCGCCAATCAAGTTGAAGACTTCTTGGTGGATGTGCTCGACATAGAAGCACGCAATGGCAATGCGAATCCATTGGAGCAAGCGCTCTATGAAACGCATCAAGCCATTCGCAAGATTCAAACGGGCGAGGCTTTTGAAATTGACCTTTCCCCGCAAGAACGCCATATTCGGCGACGCCAACATGAAATTGTGAATTCCGAGAATCTGGGTTCGCAAAGTTTCGGTAAAGAACCGAAACGCTTCGTGCGCATTTTCGCACCTGAGAACTAAATATGGTGAACGATCACCATCTCATAATCGTAATGGCAAAAGCGGTAAGTTGAACTCAACTTACCGCTTTGTTTTTTTGTTTTGATATGAGGTTTGGCAAAATAACAAATGAAATATGACCCAACGTAGCCTCGTTTCCCTATATTTGTGATTGGCAGGACGCCCCCGATTGAAATCGCGGGCTAAGTCAAGCAAAATCCACTAAAGGGATTCGGCCAAACATCAACCAACCGAGTCCATTTATTGGACTTTGTCTAGCCCTAGCGGGGGATTTCAATCCCCTGCGTTCAAGACACAACTACCCATCTCAAAAAATGCATCTTAGCGTTGCATCTTGGCAATTTCGGCTAAAATTGCCTGCGCAATATCATCAAGTCGGAGCACCTTACCGCGTTCCCAGGCTTGCGTAAAATCTTCGGCAGATAAGATATTTTCCATTTCTTCGATATAACAGGCGTTTTCCCGTTCATCTTCATAATTCACGCCATAATCATGCATACAAGCACTTAACCATTCAACGGCTTCAATCTTGCGCGTAGGGTCGCCCGATCGGCTCCGGATAACTGCCCAGCCAACAACAATACCCCGTGTAAAGCCACGGTAGCCAAGCTTAATGGTTGTTTCCAACGAAGTCGCAAACCATTCGGCGGCTTCTTCAAGCTGGTTATAGTGGAGTGCAATATGCCCTAAGTTTAAAGGCATGACAGATGCCCGCCAGTAAAGTGGCAGGTACTTCTGGAAAAGCTCCAATGCACTCAAATAAAGACGACGGGCGCGTTCATAGTCACCGAATTGGATCCGGTATATTTCGGCCAAATTATTTTGGGCAAGGGCCCGAATATTCCAGCCTTCCTCGCTTTCACTGTACGCAATCGCCTGTGCAAAATCAATCATGGCGGCGTCATAATCATTGTGACGGGCCAGATACAAGGCGCGGCGACTGTGTATATGGGCGAGAAGCAATAAATTGTCGTCATGATGCGCAATATCTTCTGCTTCTTCCAGCCATGCTTCAATCTGGGTTTCATAATCGGGTAGCACAACCGCATGAAATGCCGCTAATACCAGCACCCATGCCAAGTCGGCATGTTCAATTTCACGCGCCAATTGAATGGCATCTGTCAAATAGCGGACACCTGTCATCGCATCACCCGCATTGCACTGAATTCGGCCAATGACTTCGAGCGCTTGCAACATGATTTCAGGTCGTTGATCACGTTTGGCAAGTTGATAGACTTTGCGAATACGCCCCAGTCGTTCTTCAGCCGAGATTTCAAGTGTAAGGGCTAAATGATTGGCTTCCGCTAAATAAAACTCGGCAAAATCAGGATGTGAATCATCAATTAGTTTTTGCGCACGCTGAGCGTATTCATAGGCATCTCGCCCCGCATCATTTTCGAGCGCATTGAGCAGACCTTGCTTAAGATAAGGTAGGGCCTGAATGGGATTACCCGTCGCTTCAAAGTGATAAGCAATTTCGGCGGCGAATTCAACTTGACGTTCACCACAATTTGCCACCAGCCATTCTGCTACGTTCTGATGAATTTGCTGACGTTGGCGGTTAAATAGAGTGTTGTATAGCGTGTCTCGCAATAACGCATGTTTAAATATGTATTCGTGCGCATCCTTAAATTCAGACCGATAGCGTGGATAGACGATTTCACGTTGGGTTAGCTGGCCTAAAACTGAACGAATGGCAATGGTTTCATCCGTATTAATGGCATACAGAGTCCTGTCCCAAAATATGCGCCCAATCACTGCCGCTTGTTGAGCCAGCGCGAGTTCTGCGGGTGCTAAGTTGTCAAAACGTCCCTGCAAAAGCGCGACAAGGGTTGGCGGTACGCGAAGCGGATTGAATTTTCCTCTATCCACCTGCCAACCTGATTCTTGTTCAATGAGAACGTTATCTTCCATCAACATTTTGAGCAGTTCTTCGACATAAAGCGGATTGCCCTGCGACCGATCTAACAACAAATGGCTGAGTTCATGTGGCATATACTCAATATCTGAAAGCAAACTACTTACCAATTCCTGCGTGGCGTGTTTGCTCAGTGGTTTGAGATCGACACGCAAATGATTGCTGGGTCTGAGCCAATCAACTGCGCGCTCAATGATTTTTGGACGGGCAAGCGCTACGATAAAAATGGGGCTATTATGTTGCACATTCGTCAAGACATTCAAATAGTCTAAGGAATTGTCGTCGGCCCAATGAATATCCTCAAGGGCGATGACAAGTGGTTTTTGGTCCAATTGCGCATCGAACCATTGATTAAGCGCCGATTGAATAATGCCCTTTTTGCTTTGGAGCAATAATGGGTCTAAGGGAATATTGACTTGCTTCAGCGTTGCTGTATGCCCATTTTCACCACGATTAAGCCCAATAATCTGCTCGATAACTGTCACAATTTTAGATAGCGGCGTGGGCGATGAGGCCATGCGCAGACTGACTTGCTTCATAATTTTTTGGTGAGCGGTGTTGATGGAGTCGTTTTCTAGAATACCGAAATGCTCCACAAAAATACTGCGCAACAAAGAATAGGGATGATGTTGATCTCCCGCAAGAGCCCGCCCCCGTAGGCGCGTAAATATTTCATGGGTATCATCCAGCCGGTGGTTGAATTCGCGCAATAAGCGGGATTTTCCAATACCCGCTTCACCCACCACTAAAACGGTCACCGCTTCTTCATCCTGAATGGCGCGGTAGAACGCATCTTGCAACATTTGCAATTCATTGGCGCGTCCCACCATCGGCACTTTAGCGCCAAATATAGATTGGGTGATTTTATGAAATGCCTGTTTGAGGTCATGGACTTGATAGATTCTAACTGAGGTGTCGCTATGGCGTGACTGAATGGAGTCCAGTGTAGAAAGGGTAAACTCGTTTCGCAATTGATGGGCCGTTTGTTCGGATATGGCAACTATCCCGCGCGGCGCATGGCGTTCAATCTTATTGACCATATTTAGGACACTGCCGGAAATCTTGGTTTCGCCGTCGACAGTCTCATCCAGAATAATCGCGCCCGCATGAATCCCAACTGACAAAGGACAATCTTTTTCATCGGCGATATCAAAAAAGAAATTAACCGTGGCTTGCATCATCAAGGCCGTGCGCACCGCCAAATCGCTGTTACGTTCACTGCTATTTTGCAAACCCCAAATGGCGGTGAGTTTGGTCGGAGTCAGCTCCTGAATGTTGCCACCAAATTGCACAACCAGAGCGGATAGTTGTTTAAGGAGTTCATTTTGCCGTTCAACAATAACCTCATCATCGTGCCCCAAAAATTCGTCATTAATATCTGTGAGATCAGCCACCAACAGGGTAACCTGTCGAAATTGTTGGCTAGGATGTATGCTTGAACTGGTTGGTTTGGCTTCAACAATTTGCGTTTGGGGATTCGGGGGGAGCGAAGCCACCGGAACGATATCAGGTAGCGGAGTTGAGCGATTACCGGACAGCGCATCTTCAAGTTTTGCGCCAACCAGCCGCATACTGGCAATCCGATAATCACGATCTTTTTGGAGCATCCGATTGAGCAAGCTCACCACAATATCAGGTAAATCAGGGCGTAAAATATCTGGGTCAGGTTGAACCGGATCATTGATGATTGACGTAAAGAGTTCACCAACACTATCCCCGCGAAATGGGCGCAAGCCTGTCAACATTTCATAGAACATCACGCCAAACGCCCAAATATCCGTTCGCGCATCTAATTTTTCGCCGCGTAACGCTTCCGGGCTGAGATAGTGGAGTGTCCCCGCAATGGCATTACTCTTTTTTAGAGAGGCATCCGTCAGCGGGCGGGCCAATCCAAAATCAGCCAAACGGGGGGTGCCATCGTCCATGACCAGTACATTCGCGGGTTTGATGTCACGGTGAATAATTTTTAGATGATGGGCCCGTGTCAGGGCATCGCTAATCTCTAAAGCAAAACGAAGCGCCGTATCAAGGGCTAGGGGAGCTTCTCTGATAAGTACATCATTGAGTGATTCGGTGGCTAATTCCATCACGATGTAGCCTGTGCCATCTACCTCGCCTGAATCTAGCACATGAATAATATTCGGATGATTGAGGGTCTGCAAAATATCTACTTCGTGCTTCAGATTTTTGAGAATATGGGGGGCGTCCGCCAGCGTATCCTTGTTCAGAAGCTTAATGGCAACCGGCTTTTGATGCAGGATATCCTCACATTTATAGACACTGGCCATGCCGCCTTGGCCAATGATATCGTGAACCACATATTGGTCACTGATAGTTGAGATTAATGATGAATCCATCGCTTAATCATCCTCAATCCAAGCAGTTATACATAAATAGAGTAGTGTATTTAGGTTGCCATTAGGAGCTATCCATGCGCGGCTAGAATGATGTCCTTTGAACATATCATTCTAGAGATATCCCGCCAAGTATCATTACGACTATTTCTGCATGATTATTGTAATAAGCGCCTATCATTTTTGTGAATAGAGCTATCTAATTCAATCATTGCCGCGCCAATGGCATGCTGAATATTTAAACGCATTTTAAAGAGATAAACCCAGTTAGGCATTAAAATATCCTTTAATTTATTTGCACAAAATACTTACGCCTGATGCGTATCAATTTTGTTATAATAAAGTTAGGATAACGTTCACTAAAAATTGTTTGGGGCATTTTATGGGGTTGATTGGACTCGTTGTCGATGATAATGAAGATATTGCCTTCTTAACATCGCATGTGCTGTCTAAGCATAAAATTGACGTACAAACCTTGCAACATGGCAACGCCGCTATGCGGTGGCTCGCCGAAAATAATCCTCAACTTGTTCTGCTTGACCTGCAACTTCCCGGTACGAGTGGGTTAGAGATTCTGAAGTATATTCGGGAAACAGAGCGATTTGAGCAAACAACCGTTATCATTTTCACCGCTAACCATAATATGGCCTCGGTTGCGGAGAAGAATGGAGCAGATTTGGTGCTGTGTAAGCCAACCAGTTTCGCTACGTTAGATACCCATATTGCCGAAATTATTGAACAATATAGTAAATAATTTTGCTCTGCATATTTCCCCTAGATACAACATAAATATCAGCTTCGACCAACAACTTCCCTGCATATCTAAATAACATAGGCAAGCGGCTAAAGCCACCTTGTTAAAGGCATTACCTAATTTGGATATTGCGAAGTAAAATACTTTACTGAAACTACCCAGATGTTTCTGCTAATCGACATTCAATTGAAATTATGGGTATGGGGCGAGTATTAACTGTATAGGGAGGCACTTGAGTATGCGCCATTCAAGCGACAAAAATAGCCTGCAAGACTATGAACTGGGCGAGCAAATTGGGGCCGGGGGCATGGGTACAGTCTATCGCGGTATGCATATCCAATCAGGCCAGACCGTTGCTGTCAAAATCTTGAAAGCTGAACTCGCCTCGCCGGAAATGATTGAACGCTTTACCCGCGAAGGGGAGGCTCTGCGCACCCTCAATCATCCCAATATTGTTAAAATGCTGGATGCTCTGACCGAAGATGAACAACACTATTTAGTCATGGAACTGGTTGAAGGGGGTTGCTTACGCGATTTATTGAATCAGACGCCCCAATTGCCTATTCAACAGGTGCTCAAAATCAGTTTAGAAATCGCCGATGCCCTGACTCGCGCCCATCACCTGAAAATTATTCACCGTGACATCAAACCATCGAATGTTTTGCTGGCTGATGATGGAACGCCTCGTTTAACCGATTTCGGAATTGCCCACACCCCAGACTCGGATATGACGGGTTCTGGTGAAGTCTTAGGGACCGTAGCCTATCTCAGCCCTGAATTATTAAACGGTGGTCCGGCCAGTGTGCAATCTGATATCTGGGCGTTTGGCATCATGCTATTTGAAATGTTGACCGGGCAACAGGTTTTCCAAGGTGATCGGATTGGCGCATTGGTAACCGCTATTCTGACACAACCACTCCCGGATTTGGAAACAATGCGCGCCGATGCACCCCTCGCATTGATAGACCTCATTTATCGTATGTTGGCCAAAAATCCGGCAGAACGAATTCCGAGTGTGCGTTTGATTGGGGCTGAACTTGAAGCCATCTATCAGGGGCGTGTAGGTACGCCAGCCACGCCAACGACAGCGCAAATTATGGATGATATGCCAACCTTTGTTGGGCAAAATCGCTTTGCAACGCCAACCGCTGAAGAAATCCATATCAAAAATAATCTTCCCATCCAAACCACGCCTTTTGTCGGACGTGAAACCGAACTCGAAGAATTAGATAAACTGGTCGATGATGACAATTTACGACTGATCAGTATCCTCGCACCGGGCGGCATGGGCAAGACGCGCTTAGCACTGGAAACAGCAATTAGTCAACTTAATAAGTTTAATAACGGCGTTTATTTTGTCGAACTGGCACCGTTGAGCAACGCTGACAATATGCCAGCGGCCATTGCCACTGCGCTTGAATATCAATTTGCTGAAGATGAACGCAGACCCAAAGAACAACTTCTCGACTTTTTACAAGATAAGCAACTCTTGTTGGTACTCGATAATTTTGAGCATTTATTGGATGGCACTCAACTCGTGTCCGAAATCTTGCAAGTTGCGCCGAATGTCCAAGTTTTAGCGACATCTCGTCAGCGCTTAGCCTTGCCGGGTGAAACAGTTTTTCATCTGGGGGGTATGGAATTTCCAGATTGGGAAACGCCTGCGGACGCCCTGAAATATGCGGCTATGAAACTCTTTTTAAATAGTGCGCAACGGGCCCAACCGGGTTTTGAACTCACCGAAGATAATCTTGATTATATCGCCCGTATTTGTCGGCTAGTACAAGGTATGCCTTTGGGGATTGTATTGGCGGCGGCTTGGCTGGCGATGCTGAGTCCACTAGAAATTGCCGAGGAATTAGCCCACGGCATAGATTTTCTCGAAGATGAAGTGGGTGAAGTACCCGCACGTCAGCAGAGCATTCGGGTGGTGATGGATTATTCGTGGGAGATGATGTCCTCTGCCGAACAATCTGTCTTTGTGAAACTATCGGTTTTCCGCAAAGGGTTTACCCGCGAAGCCGCTCTGAATGTAGCCGATGCCAATTTGCGAATCTTACTGAGTTTGGTCAACAAATCCCTCATTCGACGGGATACGCAAAGTGGGCGCTACGAAATTCATGAATTATTGCGTCAATATGCGGTTGAAAAATTAGAAGCCTCGCCGGACTTAGTCGCAACCAATGCGAACCATGCCACATTTTATGCGGAAATGCTCAACCAACAAGTCCCATTGCTGAAGGGTGGTGGGCAAATTGAAGCGATGGAACGCATCAAACTGGAATACGACAATTGTTATGCCGCGTGGAATTGGGCAATTACCCAAGACCAACCGGATATATTGAACACCATGCTTGATGGTCTCTTTTTATTTTTGGCGTTTAATCATTGGGGCGAAGCAGGTTTTGACTTATTCGGACGGGCACGTGAACAATGGCCTGCCGATGCTGATGGTGCGCCACTTGTCGCTGGACGATTAAGCGTGCGCTGGCATATTGTGAAAGATTTGGATCTCTATCAGCAGATTATGGAACGTGCGCGCGCTATAGCGCAAACGCATCAAAATAAACCTGAAATTGCATTTTGTTTACGTGAACTAGGGTGGTTGTTTGGTCATCAGGCCTCACTTGAATCGGAAGTCATCCACCAAGGTATCCACTATTTCGAGGAAAGCTTAACGGCCTATCGCGAATTAGGTGATCGCTATTATGAAGCTCAATTGTTGGATGATATTGGCTGGGCGTATCAACGTCTGCGTGACGAAGAAACGCGCCTGAAATATTCAGAACAAAGCCTTGAATTGCGGCGAGAAGTTGGTGATACCGTTGGGCTTGGTAGAAGTTTAACCGGGTATGTTTTTCGGATATGGATTGACCAGCCTAAACGGGCATTGGAACTTATTCATGATGCTCATGATTTGGCAGTCCAAGAAGGCAATAAATTTCTCATTGCCGATACGCTTATCTTACAGGGCATTTATTACTATATCCGTGAAGGCGATTTAGCCAAGGCTCAACAGATTTACACCCAGGTCTTGGATTTATCGCTGGCGATAAATTATGAATTTGGCCGCAGAATAGCCCAGCTTGTGTTGGCTTCAATTATTTGTATTAGCAAGAATGATAGTGAGCATGCTTGGCAGTTGATCAAAAGTGCCCTCCCCAATGATGGTATCATGCGGGCGGACTGGGCCTATTTTGTGAATGGCACGATGGCCTATTTAAGCTATTATGCAAGCATCAGCGATTTTGAAACTCTAACCGTACGCCTAATTTCGCTGTTAAAATTTACTGATTTTTCGCTCAATATCGACTTCCTTGATTTGTTGCCATATACCGCAATGATGTTTTATCATTTTGGTGATTTCGATTATGCCACCAAGTTATTAGCGCGTAACACAACCGACCAAAATGTGCGCGGATTTATCGTTCAACTCAGAAAATGGTCCGTGGTCCAAGACTTGAAACTTAAACTTCAAGAAAAACTTGGCGAATCTGCTTTCAATGCCGCGTGGGAAGAAGGCATTCAATTGGATATGGCAGATATCCGCCAGTATATTTTCGACACCGTGAATGCGTTAGATGATCAATAAAAAGGACAAGGAATCCTCTTAGACATCCAAGCAAATCTTCCATAATCTACGATTCTATGCCAGTTTAGCGCAACCGCGGCATCCTCAAAAATCTGTCCACATTGCCCTATCAATTAATGGTAGTTTCTGAACATCAAAACTGCGAATAGCACCTCTCCAGAAATCTCATGGCACGATTGATGAAATGCGTAGGGCAATCTTAATATTTTCTGAACAAGTTATTGTTAAAATAAGATGTTCCACAATTTATATCAATTAGCTTAGTCAACATGTACTTAGGAATAGGGTAGGTATTCAAGGAGTTTGCAGTAATGTATTTTTCTAGAAAGCTGTTATTTTTTCTTCTATTATTCGGTCTAATTTTTACGTTCATCAACACAGAACCTCAACCCGTCTACGCGCTAAATATTACTGTGGATGGGACAACGTGCACCCTCACAGATGCTATTCTGGCGGCGAATTCAGGCCTGACTATCGGTGGCTGTACCGGGTCAGGTGGGGCGGATACCATTATCCTAAACACGGATGTCACCCTCACCACGGCGGACACTACCAATTCTATCCAACGTGACGGAACCTATGCAGGACTTCCCGAAATCACAACCGATATTACCATTCAAGCGGGTACCAATATGCTGATTGAACGCGATGGAAGTTATACGTGCGTATCTGAAGATACGAATCAGTTTAGATTGTTCAATGTATCGGGCGGTGGGGCACTCACGCTGGATGGTGTTACGCTCCAAAATGGTTGTGCGGCAGGTAATAGCAATAGTTATGGTGGTGCAATCTATGTAACGGGAAGTAGTAGTCTAACTGTGCAAGATAGCACCCTCACCAATAACACAGTTCACGGGCGCGATGTTGGCAATTGGGCGCGGGGTGGTGCTGTTTTCAGTGTCAATTCAACGGTTCTCATTGATAACGCTACTATTTCCAATAATACGGCTGAAGGTGGATCAAGTAGCACATCCGGTGGCGATGGCAGTGGCGGTGGTGTTTATACAGTCACAGGTTCATTGACCATCCAGAATAATACTCAATTTACATCAAATACAGCGCAGGGTGGTTCAGCGACCGACTCTACTGCTGGCTTTGGTTTTCCGGGTTGGGGTAATGGCGGTGGCCTCTATATCGCTACATCTTCCGCGAGTATCACCGATACGCAGTTTTCATCGAACTCAGCTATCGGTGGCGACAACTTAACATTAGCTAACGACGGCGGCACCGGCTATGGCGGTGGTGTCTATGCGGGGGCTAATGCTACATTGAGCAATATTTTGTTCTCAAATAATACGGCCCAAGGTGGGTTAGGGAATGCCGAAAATGGCGGCGAAGCGAATGGCGGGGGATTATATCAATCACCCTCGCCGAGTGTCACGGTTTCGAACAGTCTTTTTGACGGCAATCGAGCGCTTGGGGGCGCGAGTAATTTATCCAATGGTGGCTATGCCAGTGGCGGTGGTGCTTATCTGGAAACGGTGACCAATACCGCATTCCGTAATAATGCGGCCATTGGCGGGAGTGGTGTACGCGGTGGCGGTGCTGATGGCGGGGGCTTACGCTCCAACGATACAGCCAGTTTTACCTACCTCAGTTTTACCAACAACACAGCCCTAGGTGGCGCAGGAACCACCGGCAACGGCGGCAGTGCCTACGGGGGCGGTTTCTTGAAACAAGGGAGTACCACGGCCTCCCATAATATGACTTTTGATGGTAATCAAGCGATTGGTGGGACGAGCACCACGGGTTCGGGTGGCAATGCCTATGGCGGGGGTTGGCACCAAATCTTGCAAGGCGTTACCCTTGAACATACAACGTTCACCAATAATTCGGCTATTGGCGGCGTTGGTGGGGGCGGCAATGGAACCGCCAGTGGAGGCGGCTATAGCGACCGTCAACTCAATAGCACCACGCGCCTGAATAATAATTTGATGGCCAATAATACAGTTACACCGGGCGGCGGAAGTACGACGCCGGAAGATTGTGCCGCGACGCAAAATCCTCTTGCTAGCGATGGTTATAACTATGTAGAGGCTCCGGGCACAGGCTGTACGTTTGCGAGTACAGGCGATGTTACGGGCCTTGATCCAAGTCTCGATCCGATTGGTGATAATGGCTGTACGACAACACTACCGGATGGTAGCTGTACCGATACTATTTTGACAAGCGATGCGAATATTGTTGATCAAGGTAGTTGTGCAACCAGTGGCGCGACGGACGACCAACGTGGCACAGCTCGTCCTGATGATTTAGCAAGTTTCGCCAACGCCGATGATGGTTGTGATATTGGTGCCGTCGAAGTATCGGTGGCTGTCTTATGCACCAATCCACTGGACATCAATACCGATACAGAGTTGAGTGCATGTATTATCTGGGCAAATGGTAATCCCGGCGCAGACATCCTCCAAATTAACTCCAACATCACCTTGACCTCAGCCGACACAACGGATTCAACGTTAGTCGATGGTGCCTATGCCGGGTTACCGGATGTAACAACCGACATCACGATTAATGCGGGCACGGGCTCAATTATTGAACGTGACGGCAGTTTTGGTTGTGTGGATAGTGATCCGAACGAGTTCCGTATTTTCAATGTGACGGGTACGGATGCCGCCTTAACTTTAGATGGTATCACGGTTCAGAATGGGTGTAATAATGGCTATGGTGGTGCCATTCATGTCAGTGGTGGTGGTGACCTGACCTTACAAAATAGTGTTTTGACCGCTAATGAGATAGTCAATGACACAGGTTCAGGGCGTGGCGGCGCAGTTTACTTCAATAGTTCTGGTGGTTATCTAAGCGTGACCAATAGCACGCTTTCGAACAACACGATCAATGCCACGGCTACTAACGGCGGAGCTCTATCTATTATTAATGGTCGAATCAACGCGATTGATGATAATACATTCAGCAATAATCAAGCTATTTCAGTCGCTAATAGTAGCGGAGGTGGCGGCGGTTCAGACGGTGGTGCAATCTACGTCGGTTTCCAAGTCGGGGCATTCTCTAGCTTGTCGGGTAATACTTTTACCAACAACATCGCTCAAGGTGGTGATGGATCTACATCAGGTGGTAGCGCTGAAGGTGGTGCGCTGAGTAAGTCTAACACTACTCCCAATCTCGCCGTTATGACGAATAATATTTTTGACGGTAACCAAGCCATTGGTGGAAACGGTGGCACCGGGAGTGGCGGTCGTGCCGATGGTGGTGCAGTTGATATCCGGATTCAAAGTGGGACGATAACTGCGGCGAATAATCTCTTTATCAATAATCTTGCCCAAGGCGGCGACAGCACATCTGGCGATGGTGGGAATGCGAATGGTGGGGCCATGGATACGGTCGCATCGGCATCAGGTTCAACCATTGAGAAGATGTCATTCATCAATAATCGCGCGATTGGCGGGAATGGTGTCAATGGCGGTACGGCTTATGGTGGCGCAACAGAAGGTTACTGGGCCTATGACAATACGACATTTAGCGGAAATATTGCCCAAGGCGGCAACGGTACCACCGGGACAGGCGGTACGGCTTATGGTGGTGCTTGGTTTGTGGACGATGATGCCAGTTATCCCAGCCATATCACTATTGCCAATAATCAGGTGATTGCCGGTTCCGGTACGGTGAATGGTGAGGCTTTGGGCGGCGGTATCTATGTCGATGCAGATTATGGGTTCTTCTTTTCCAATACAGTCATCGCCAATAATACATCCACCCCCGCAGGTGGTAGTGCAACGGCCAATGACTGTGATTGGGGAATCGATTCATTCGACGAATCGGATGGCTATAATCTCATTGAAGCGGCCGGGAGTTGTGTCTTCACCTATGACCCAACCGATGTCACAGGCGTTGCGCCTGCGCTCGGTTCCGTGGCGGACAATGGTTGTACCGCAACTTTGCCGGATGGCAGTTGTGTACCGACCATTTTACCGTTAGATGGTACTCTCATTGACCAAGGCAGTTGTACCCGCAGTGGATTGTCAGATGATGAACGGGGTGAAGTCCGTCCCTACGATGAACCAAACACCAATAATATCGATGATGGCTGTGATATTGGCGCAGTAGAAGCGCAAACAATTATTGTAATCCCGCCAATCGTTGAGAGTTTTGATCCGGCGATCAGCAAGATTGGTGTTCTTGGTGCGGGCGAAATTGGCTTACCCGGTGAAACCATCACATGGACGATTACGGTATCTAATAATGGCACGCTTGCGGCAAGTGATGTGGTCATGACCGATACGTTAGTTGCTGAGCTGACCATCTTAGATGTAACCACTTCGCAAGGAAGCGTTACGGTTTCAGGGCAAACCGTGACTGTGGCCATCGGCACCCTCAATCCGGCTGATACAGTCACCATCGAGATTGTGACAATGGTCGTAG
This sequence comes from Anaerolineae bacterium, assembly GCA_050303635.1. Classification (GTDB taxonomy): domain Bacteria; phylum Chloroflexota; class Anaerolineae; order Aggregatilineales; family J027; genus JAKEEQ01. The sequence goes on along the minus strand of JBNLCD010000014.1, from coordinate 8,063 downwards.
CCAGCCCAACCACGGGCGAATTCATCAACACGGCTACAGTCACAGGGGGTGGTCAAACGGCTTCAGCGACTGCCACCCTCACGGGCATTTTAGACTTGCCGGCGACGGGCTACGCGCCGCATTTCCGCTGGTAAATTAAACCGCATTCAGAACATAACGACAACAGACTCGCTCAATAAAGCGAGTCTGTTTTTTTGTCTGTAATTAACTATCAGCGTAAATTCCGGCGATGCGGACGAGTTCGAGAAATTCAGTCACGGTTTCATCATCCGGCATTTCTGCTGATGCAGAGTTCAAGACCAACATCAGATCAGCGTAATCGGCATCTTCCGCCCAATAACTTTCACGTAAGATTTCGCTAAACTCGGCGACACCTGCCGCAAAACGAAATTCAGGCGGAGCTTCTTCGAATTCGGGCATCATATCCGCAACGCGAATATCTTGGCTCAATTCAACAATCTCGCGTGTTTCCGCATCTTCGTAACGAATATAAACGGTCGCGATCACTCCTGTTACATCGGCATCCTCTAAAGCAAGTTCATAGAGCGCCGTGACGCTATGACCCGCCCCAACTTCGCCCGCGTCAACGGTATCGTTGCGGAAATCTTGGTCAGCGATTGCGCGATTTTCATAACCAATCAACCGATAACGATCGGTGACATCGGCATTGAACTCCACCTGGATTTTGGCGTTATAACCAATGACTTGGAGCGTACCCGTCAAATTATGGACAAAAATACGGCGGGCCTCACGCAGATTATCGACATAGTAGTAATTGCCATTGCCGTCATTGGCGAGTTGTTCCATCAACACATCATTATAATTACCCATCCCAAAGCCAATGGTGCTCAAGGTGATGCCGCTATCTACTGCGCTCTTGATTTGGGGCAAAATGCCACCGGAGTCAGTGATGCCTACATTCGCGACACCATCACTTAAAACAATAACGCGCGTAATTTCATCTTCACGTTGATACTCCTGCGCGATTTGATACCCTAAACGGATACCCGCTTCGGCATTCGTGCTACCTTCCGTCACAAGCTGATTGATGGCGGCCATAATGGTATCGGTGTCACTGCCTGAGGTCGGATTGAGGACCGTGCGGGTGTTGTCGGAATAGACCACAATGGCCACCCGATCATCTTCGCGCAATTCATTCACCAGCAAAGCCAAGGACTCTTTAACCAGACCCAGCCGATCTTCGCGGGACATACTACCGGAAACATCAATGACAAAAATGAGCAAGGCGGGGGTACGATCTTCGGGCAATACATATTTGCCTTGAATACCGACGCGAAGCAAATAGTGATTGTCATAGCCAAACGGGGCGGGAGCCGCATCTAAATTGATTGAAAAAGCATCTTCTTCAGGCGACGGATAGTGCATATCAAAATAATTGATAAATTCTTCGGGGCGGATGGCATCGGTGGGCGGCAGTTGATGTTGATTCATCAAATAATTACGAGCAATTGTATATGACCCGGTATCCACATCCATCGCAAACGTGCTCAGATTATCGTCCTCAGTATCCAGAAATGGATTAACGCCATAATTTTCAAAGAACATATCTTCGGGCGTGGCTGAATTCGCGGTTGGGATAGGGGTTGCCGCGGGAGGTGGTTCTTGTTGAATGGCACCCTGTGTCGCAAAAACTTGAGAATCTCCCGGTGATGATCCACCATAATCACCACTACTGATAATGCCATCATTCATATCGACAGCTAATTCGGCTTCATGTTGACTATCATCATCACCGGATTGACCCGAAAGGGTGAGTACTGTCAATGCGGATAGCGCTATGACAGCCACTAAAACAATGACGAGTGTTCCGCTAAGGATTAATTTCTTGCTCATTTGAGTTTCCCTTCATCATTATCTCTCTGATATAGATGAAATGTTTTTGGGAATCAAAAAGTTCCCATCAATGACAATATGCCAGAATGAAATGGGGCTAATTTCATCGGCAAGGATTTGGTTTTGAATGGGCGAAGAAAACAGCTTTAACCAAACTGAATAGGACTCTTTTCTGCACAGAAAAGAGTCCTATCTCATGTCTAGATATTTAGGGCTAGTCGCTAAAGATTCACACAGTGGTATCAATCTTGCGGTGGGATATACCGAGAAACGCCGTTCAGCGTCCCCACCCACACCGTACCATCTGGAGCAACTGCGATAGCGACGGCTGTGTCATCAGCTAGGCCGTCCTCAGTCGTGAATTGGGTCCATGTTTCACCATCGAATTGCAAGATACCATTGCTGTGGGTTGCAACCCAAATGGTTCCATCAGGTCCAACGGCAAGACTATGAGCTTGTGCTAGTGCCGGATGATCTTGGGATGTAAAAGTCGTCCAGCTTTGGCCATCATAATGAAGTAATCCATTTGTATATCCTGCTACATGGGCAGAATAAAAAGCCGCCCAGACTCCGCCATCTGGTGCCACCGCCACTGAGTCTATACAAGCTTGAATAATACCATCCTCTGCCGTGAACTCTGTCCAAGTTTCGCCGTCATAGTGTTCTACCCAGCTCTCCTCACAATATGGCGCATGACCAGTCACCCATATCGTATCATCAGGCGCGAGCGCAATTTGAGAAGTGCCCAGATGCGCTTTGGCCAACTGCCAAGTTGTGCCATCATAGAGATGGATGCCTGGGAAACTACTCACCCAGACATCCTGATCCGATGTATGGATGATGGATAGATAATCGTTTCTTGCGCCTCGTCCATCATAAGTCATCCAAGTTTCACCATCGAGCCATGAGACCCCGCCTTGGGTACACGTCGAGTTTTTTGAACTCCAATAATAGTCAGTTGTAGTTGAAACCCATACACTACCATCCGGTGCAAAGTCTATTGCCGAAATACAACTCGACGCCAATCCATTGTCTTGGGTGTAAGTTATCCAGTCTTCGCCGTCATAATGAATCAATCCATCCCAAGTACCTATCCATATGGTGTTATCAGGTGCCACCGCAATGGATCTGATAGTAGGGGTAGAGTGATCGAGATTGATGGGTAAACCATCTTCAACCGTAAAGTTTGTCCACTCACCCTGATTACCCCCATCTTGCGCATGCACGGATACTAATGTGAGAGAAGTCAACAGAACAACTAGCCCTGCATATTTGAAGTATTTAATGAACATTTTCGCCCTTCCGAAACTAAATTTACTTAAGGGGGCAGGCGATTCGGCAGAATTTTCTTGAATATGAATTAATCTTGGGGCGGAATATAACGAGATACACCCCTCGCGGTTCCAATCCAAACCGTACCATCTGAGGCGACGGCAATAGCAGATGTTACGTTATCCACTAGACCATCCTCAGTTGTGAATTGCGTCCATGTTTCACCATCGAATTGCAAAACACCGTTTTCGCGAGTCGTAACCCAAACACAGCCATCTGGACTAACTGCTACTTCACCAGCCTGTGCTAGAGCGGGATGATCTTCGGCTGAATACTGTGTCCAGTTTTCACTATCAAAGTGGATTACACCATGTGAAATTATTTCTCCCCGACTAGACTTAGCGGCCCAGACAACTTCTTCATAAACCAGCCAGAGACTGCTATCCGGTGCCACTGACAATGAAAATAGACACCCCTGAACGACCCCATCATCTGCAGTGAAGTCCGTCCATGTTTCGCCGTCAAATTTATCTACCCAACTCCTTAAACAATATCCTTCAAATCTAGCGACCCATAATGTCCCATCGGGGGCCACGGCGATGCGCGAAACACCGGGGCGCGATCTGACCAATTCCCATAACTGACCATCATAGCGGTGAATGCCGCTATTACTACTTATCCAAGTCACGCCATCTGGCGTATGGATAATTGTTCGATATTGATCTGGGTTCCCGTGATTTAGGCCCTCCCGCTGAGATATCCATTCGTTGCCATCAAAATACACAATATTACTATCCAGTGAAGCCCAGACGGTACCATTTGGAGCAATATCCATGTCTAAAACATATTTTGATAGGGGCTCATCATCCTTACTGTAAGTAGTCCAAGTTTCGCCATCATAATGGGCTATGCCATCCCATGTGCCAACCCATACAGTGTTATCATGAGCCACGACAATGGAGGTTATAAGATCACCAAGCGGTGGCGCATCTTCAGCCGTGAAGGTTGTCCAGCCACTTATCTCGCCATCGTCTTGAGCGTTGACGGGCAAGAACATGAAAGTGCACATCAAAAGAATGAACATGAGGTATTGGAATCGTTTTGTAAGCATTTTCTGCCTTCCCAGAATTTTAGAAACAGATGTTTCTATCCGAGCGAGCATGTTTAGAAAACATGGGCAGATTAATCTTGCAGAGGTATAGCAGGCGGCAGGAGTTTACACTTAATTATATCTGATTAGGTGCATAATCGATAGTTAGTCAGAAAAGTCAAATTAGGGTCACGGATGTAAAATTCTCTGAAATTGGAGATAAACCTACTATTTTTGCGGAAATTCCTCTAAATTGCTCTTGACCAAGTCCACACTGCCTGCTAGACTGTTTCTGTTGACGATACCCAAACCCCAGTAATATTTCCTGCCACAAGTGCAGGCGCTGTTTCTGGAATTGAGTTGGAAGTGCATAAACTGAGGCTGTCAAACCACGTGTGTTTGGGAGCCTTAAATTGTGCCTAAATGAAATAGACGATATCGCGTCTATTTTTTTCGTCTAAAAAAGGTTTTGGTCTTTTTTTTAGCCGCAAACCGTTTGATCAAACTTTAAAGTAGTTGCGGAGTATCAAATGCCTACAATTAATCAGTTAGTTCGCAAAGGGCGCAAAGCGAAGAAAAAGAAGAGTACGGCACCGGCTTTGCAGTACACTTTTAATTCTTACACCCAAAAGCGGAAGCAACAGCCCAAGGGCGCTCCGTTTAAACGTGGTGTCTGTACCCTCGTGCGTACCATGACCCCCAAGAAGCCGAACTCGGCTTTGCGGAAGGTTGCTCGTGTACGGCTCACGAACGGCCTCGAAGTAAGTGCTTACATCCCCGGTGAAGGTCACAACTTGCAAGAACACAGTGTTGTGCTCATTCGCGGTGGGCGTGTACGGGACTTGCCCGGTGTCCGTTATCACATTGTGCGTGGGTCGCTGGATACCGATGGTGTCCAAGATCGTAAACGTGGTCGTAGTAAATACGGCGCGAAGAAGCCGAAAGCTTAGGACTGGAGCGTAAAATATGCCACGTCGTTATCGTCCCCCGAAGCGCGTTCCGCGCCCGGATATGAAATATAACAACGTTACTATTTCAATGTTTGTAAATCGCATGATGCGTGACGGCAAGAAGAGTACTGCCTACCGCATTATGTATGATGCGATGGAAATCATGGAAGAACGCTTACAAAAAGATCCCGTGGAAATTTTTGAAACAGCGTTAAAGAACGCTACCCCGGCAGTAGAAGTTAAGCCGCGTCGGGTTGGTGGTTCCACCTATCAAGTTCCTGTTGAAGTGCCCGAACGTCGTGCGCGCTCACTCGCCATCCGCTGGATTTTGGCGGCGTCGAAAGCTCGCAATGGTCGGAGCATGGCTGAAAAGCTCGCTGGGGAATTGATAGATGCCTACAACAATGAAGGTGCTTCCATGAAGAAGAAGGAAGACACCCATCGTATGGCCGAAGCGAACCGTGCCTTTGCGCACTATCGCTGGTAATCTTAACCCTACTAAATCAAGTTCGATTTGGTGGGACCAACGTTTTAATAGCCAATCAAAACAAGCTATAAGCGAGGTAAACAAAATCACGTATGGCTAAGAAAAACGGCATTTTGGATCTGAACAACGTTCGTAACATCGGCGTAATTGCCCACATTGATGCAGGCAAAACTACGACCACTGAACGTATTCTTTACTATACCGGGAATATTCACCGGATTGGTGAAGTACACGAAGGTACTGCCACCACTGACTATATGGAACAAGAACGTGAACGGGGTATTACCATTACCTCCGCCGCGATCACCGCTGAATGGCGGGGTCATCAAATTAACTTGATTGACACCCCCGGCCACGTTGACTTCACCGCTGAAGTACAACGTAGTTTGCGTGTTCTCGATGGTGGCGTGGTTGTATTTGATGGTGTAGCCGGTGTAGAACCTCAATCTGAAACTGTGTGGCGGCAAGCCGATGAATACAATGTGCCGCGTATCTGCTTCGTGAATAAGATGGATCGCACGGGCGCAAGCTTCGAGCGTTGCATCAATATGATGAAGAAGCGTCTGAACGCAACGCCCGTTCCCATTCAATTACCTTATGGTGAAGGGCAAGATTTTGCGGGTATTATTGATCTGATCAATATGGAATTGGTGACCTATGGCGATGACTTAGGTACCGCTATTGAACGCCAACCCATCCCGGCTGATATGTTAGCCGATATGGAAGCCGCCCGCGCACAAATGGTAGAAAGCGTTGTTGAGCACGATGAATTCCTCATCGAAAAATACCTCATGGAAGAAGAGGTTACGTTAGAGGAATTGGTTGGTGCGATGCGTGCCGCTACTATTGCAGGTCAAATTCAACCTGTATTATGTGGTTCAGCTTTGAAGAACAAGGGTGTCCAAATGTTATTGGACGCGGTTGTCGATATTTTACCCTCACCTTTGGAAGTACCTGCAGTTCAAGGTCTCAACGCCAAAGATGAAGAAACTGTCGAATCACGCGAACCCAGTAACGAAGAACCATTGTCCGCTTTGGTCTTCAAAATTGTAACCGATCCGTATGTAGGTCGTTTGGCCTTTATCCGTGTTTACTCCGGTGTATTAGAAGGCGGTTCCACCGTCATCAATACTGCTAAAGGTAAACGTGAGCGGATTGGCCGTTTGGTGCGGATGTTCGCTGATCGCCGCGAGGATGTAGATGAAATCCAAGCGGGTGACATCGCCGCCGCCCTCGGTCTCAAGGATAGCTTTACCGGTGACACGCTCAGTGATCCCGATAAGCAAATTATCCTTGAACAAATCAAATTCCCTGCTCCCGTAATTCAAGTTGCTATCGAACCCAATACCAAGGCTGACTCCGATAAAATGGGTGAAGCGTTGCGTAAATTGGCTGAAGAAGATCCTACATTCCAAGTGTCTGTGGATGACCAACTTGGCCAAACTATTATTGCGGGGATGGGTGAACTTCACTTAGAAGTTTTGGTTGATCGCTTGATGCGTGAATTCAAGATTGACGCTACCGTTGGCAAGCCACGTGTAGCCTATCGCGAAACCATCAGCAAGCCCGTTCGTATTGACACCACCTTCAAGCGTCAAACAGGTGGTTCCGGTCAATATGCGCGCGTGGTTATTGAATTTGAACCGATTCCTGAAGAAGAACGTGCCGAAATTGATGGTGAACTCGATTTTGTTAATGATATCAAGGGTGGTTCTATCCCCCGCGAATTCATTAACCCGACCAAACGTGGTATTGAAGATGCCATGACTGGTGGTGTAATCGCTGGTTATCCAGTTATCGGTGTCCGCGCTCGTTTGGTTGATGGTGCAAGCCACGATGTTGACTCAAGCGAAATCGCATTTAAGATCGCTGGCTCCATGTCCCTTAAAGAAGGGGTACAAAAAGGTGGTCCGATCCTCTTGGAACCAATGTTCAAGGTCGAAGTGGTCTGCCCCGACGAATACACCGGCGATGTAATTGGTAACTTCTCAGCCCGGCGCGGTATCGTGCAAGGTATGGAACCACGGGACGATGGTGCTTCCACGGTTCAAGCTCGTGTACCTTTGGCTGAAATGTTTGGTTATGCCACTGACTTGCGTAACTTCACGCAAGGTCGCGGTAGCTTCTCGATGGAATTTGATGATTACGCACCTGTACCGAAGAACGTTATGGACGAAATCATCAAGGGTTCAGCTAGCTAAGCTAGCCTAGATTTATTTAGGAGAATTTAACTCATGGCAACATTTGAACGCTCAAAACCACATGTGAATATCGGCACCATTGGTCACGTTGATCATGGTAAGACTACGTTGACCGCCGCTATTACCAAGACTTTGGGTATGAAGCAACTTGCTCAATTGATGAATTATGAAGATATCGACAACGCGCCCGAAGAAAAAGCGCGTGGTAT